>JAWLEL010000001.1:0-25547 GCA_041686165.1 Lentibacter sp. | reverse complement strand
CGGCGCCGACAGCCGCAAACATGTCAAGGCCATCGCCGATGCGCTGAAAGACGACCCTGCGCTCATCCTCGCGACCGACCCTGACCGCGAGGGCGAGGCGATCAGCTGGCATCTGGAGGAAGCCCTGCGCAAGCGCAAGGTGCTCAAGAAGGATACTCCGGTCAGCCGCGTCGTCTTCAACGCGATCACCGAATCCGCCGTGACCGAGGCGATGCAGAACCCCCGCAAGATCGATGCGCCGCTCGTCGAAGCCTATCTCGCCCGCCGCGCGCTTGACTATCTCGTCGGGTTCAATCTCAGCCCCGTGCTCTGGCGCAAGCTGCCGGGCGCGAAGTCGGCCGGCCGTGTCCAGTCCGTCTGCCTGCGCCTCATCGTCGAGCGCGAGATGGAGATCGAGGCCTTCAACCCCCGCGAATACTGGACCGTCAAGGCCCAGCTTGCCACGCCCCGCGGCAAGAGCTTCGAGGCGCGGTTGACCACGCTCGCGGGCAAAAAACTCGAGAAATTCGACATCGCTAACGAGACGCAGGCAGAGATGGCCGTGCAGGCGATCAAGAGCCGCGATCTTTCCGTCACCTCCGTCGAGGCCAAGCCCGGCGCGCGCAACCCTTCGCCGCCCTTCATGACCTCCACGCTACAACAAGAAGCCAGCCGCAAATTCGGAATGGGCGCACGCCAGGCGATGAGCACTGCTCAGCGCCTCTACGAGGCCGGCCACATAACCTACATGAGAACCGACGGGATCGACATGGCCCCCGAGGCCGTCTCCTCGGCGCGTGACGCTATCAAGGATCGCTTCGGCGGCAAATACGTCCCCGAGAAGCCACGCATCTACAAGAACAAGGCCAAGAACGCGCAGGAAGCACACGAGTGCATTCGGCCCACGGACATGGCAGCCGATGCCGAGGCCCTCAAGCTGCGCGACGCAGACCAGCGCAAGCTCTATGATCTGATCTGGAAGCGCACGCTCGCCTGCCAAATGGAAAGTGCCAGGCTCGAGCGCACAACGGTGGAGATCGGCTCGGCGGATGGCCAGGTTGGCCTTCGGGCCAGCGGACAGGTCGTGCTCTTTGACGGTTTCATGGCCGTTTATGAAGAGGGCCGCGACGATTCAGACGTCGATGACGACGACAAGCGCCTGCCCTCGATCTCGCAAGGTGACGCCACGGCAAAAGAGAAGATCAGCCCCGAACAACACTTCACGCAGCCGCCGCCCCGCTACACCGAGGCGACGCTGGTCAAGCGCATGGAAGAGCTCGGCATCGGCCGCCCCTCGACCTACGCCTCCGTCATCACCACGATCCAGGACCGTGAATATGTCCGCAAGGACAAGGGCCGACTCCACCCCGAAGACAAGGGGCGCATTGTCACGATCTTCCTGCTCAATTTCTTCCGCAAGTACGTGGGCTACGAGTTCACCGCCAATCTCGAGGAAGAGCTCGACGATGTCTCGGCCGGCAATCGCGATTACAAGACCGTTCTGAGCCGGTTCTGGCGCGATTTCTCCGCCGCCATCGCCGACACCTCGGAGCTGAGGATCACCGAAGTGCTCGACGTGCTCGACGACGCGCTTGCCCCGCAGCTCTATCCGCCCCGCGAGGACGGCTCCGATCCGCGGATCTGCCCGAAGTGCGGTCAGGGGACGCTACATCTCAAGACCTCCCGCACGGGCGGCTTCGTCGGTTGCGGCAACTACCCCGAATGCACCTATACCCGCCCCATCGCGGGTGAGGGTGCCGAGGGCGACGAGCGCGTTCTGGGCGAAGACCAGGGCGACGAGATCTGGCTCAAGTCGGGCCGTTTCGGGCCTTACGTCCAGCGCGGCGAGCCGACCCCGGAGAACAAGAAACCACCCCGCGCCTCCCTCCCCAAGGGCTGGGACAAGGATGCGATGGACCTCGATAAGGCGCTCACGCTGCTCAGCCTGCCCCGCGAGATCGGCGAGCACCCGGACGGCGGCATGATCCAGACCAATTTCGGACGTTACGGCCCCTATGTGATGCATCAGCTTCCCGATGATGCGAAACCGACCTATGCCAATTTGAAAGACCCCAATGACGTCTTCGAGCTTGGCATGAACCGCGCCGTCGAGCTACTGGCCGAGAAACGCGCCAATCCGGGGCGCGGCCGCTCGGCTGCCGCCAAGCCGCTCAAGGAGCTTGGCGAACATCCCGATGGCGGCGCGATGAACGTGATGGACGGGCGCTATGGGCCTTATGTCAAATGGGAGAAAGTCAACGCAACCCTGCCCAAGGACACCAAGCCCGAGGACGTGACTGCAGAGATGGCCATGGAACTGGTCAACGAGAAGGCCGCCAAGAAAGGCAAGGGCCGCAAGAAGGCCGCGCCCAAGAAGAAAGCGGCGGCCGGAAAATAACTCCGTAGGCGGGATGTCGTAGAAACCCCTAACCGCCCCCTTCACGTTGACTCTCCCATGACCCCGCGTCACAACGTGATCGAAAGATCATGGGAGATATTCATGAAGAAAGTCTACGGTTCCGCCGATGAAGCGCTCGATGGGGTGCTGTTCGACGGCATGCTGATCGCCGCGGGGGGCTTCGGCCTCTGCGGCATTCCCGAGCTTCTGCTGGAGGCCATCAAGGAAGCCGGCACGAAGGACCTCACCTTCGCCTCCAACAACGCGGGCGTTGATGATTTCGGCATCGGCATCCTGCTGCAGACCAAGCAGGTCAAGAAGATGATGTCGTCCTACGTGGGCGAGAACGCCGAGTTCATGCGCCAGTATCTCTCCGGCGAGCTGGAGCTGGAATTCAACCCGCAAGGCACGCTCGCCGAGCGCATGCGCGCGGGCGGCGCGGGCATTCCGGGCTTTTACACCAAGACCGGATACGGCACGCAGGTCGCCGAGGGTAAGGAGGTCAAGACCTTCCCGACAGGCCCGGACGGCACCGAGGAGCATTACATACTCGAAAACGGCATCTTCGCCGATCTTTCCATCGTCAAGGCGTGGAAGGCCGACACGACGGGCAATGCGATCTTCCGCAAGACCGCGCGCAACTTCAACCCGCCTGCGGCTATGTGCGGCAAGGTCTGCGTGCTGGAAGTCGAGGAGATCGTCGAACCCGGCGAGCTCGAGCCTGACCATATCCACCTGCCCGGCATCTACGTGCATCGTATCGTGCAGGGCGAGCACGAGAAGCGCATCGAGCAACGCACCGTTCGCAGCAAGGAGGACGCATAATGCCCTGGGATCGTAATCAGATGGCCGCGCGCGCCGCGGACGAGCTTGAAGACGGCTGGTATGTCAATCTCGGCATCGGCATCCCGACGCTGGTCGCCAATTACGTTGGCGACAAGGACATCACGCTGCAATCGGAAAACGGCATGCTCGGCATGGGCCCCTTCCCGATCGAGGGTGAGGAAGACCCCGACCTGATAAATGCCGGCAAGCAGACGATCACGGAGCTGCGCCGCACCTCCTATTTCGACAGCGCCACCTCTTTCGGCATGATCCGCGGCGGCAAGATCGCGGCGGCGATCCTCGGCGCGATGGAAGTGGCCGAGAACGGTGATCTGGCGAACTGGATGATCCCCGGCAAGCTTGTCAAGGGCATGGGCGGCGCAATGGACCTCGTCGCGGGCGTCGGTCGCGTCGTGGTGGTCATGGATCACACGAACAAGCATGGCGACAGCAAGGTGCTCAAGGAATGCACCCTGCCGCTGACAGGCACAGGCGTCGTTGACCGCATCATCTCCAACCTCGGCGTGCTCGACGTCGTGGAGGGCGGGCTCAAGATCGTCGAGCTGGCAGACGGCGTCACCGAAGAGGAGATGCGCGCCGCGACACAAGCCACGATCGTCTGATCCGGCGTTACAGATATTCTGAGCGGGCTGCCCCGAGCGGCCCGTTTCTTTTTGTTTCGAGTTTCGCTACAAATCCATATTATCGCCCAAATTGATGAATAGCTCTCGGAGCTAATGACAATGAGCAGTGAAATTCAGGCCCCGCCAGGGAGGCGGCCTCACGCCCGCCCGCGCAATGTTGCGCTGATGGGCGGGCTTGGCGGCGTCGAGGCGGCGACGTTCGGCCTGCTCGTGCTTGAAGGCCTGTCTTTCGAGGTGGCCCTCGCCGCCACTGCCCTGATCCTTGTCACAATGCTCTGGTTCGCCATACTGATCGGCCTCGGCATCTTCTCCTATGCCAAGGCGAAACCCCTCAAACCCGAAGAGGCCTCCTGATGCTCTGGAAATCGACAAGCTATTCGGGTTGGGGCCGCGCGCTCTCCGCCGTGGGAGAGTTGGCCCGCCCGGAGCGCATGAGCACGCTCGCAAAGCTGGGGCATGCCCCCGCCATCGGCGCGCGGCGCTCCTACGGTGATGCCTGCCTCAACACTGGCGGGCAGGCCACCGATATGTCCCGTCTTGACCGGATCCTCGGCTTCGATGTCGAGACAGGCCGCGTCGAAGCCGAAGCAGGCGTGCCCATCGGCGAGTTGGCGCGCCTCTTCGCCCCGCTCGGTTGGATGCCCGCCGTCATGCCCGGCACGGGCTTTGCCACGGTCGGCGGTTGTATCGCCATGGATGTGCACGGCAAGAACCACCATGCCGACGGCAGCTTCGCCCAGCATGTCGTCTCCCTGAAGCTGCTGCAGGATGGCAAAAGCAGGACAATCACCCCCAAACGCGGCAAGGCGCTCTTTGAAGCCACGGTCGGCGGCCTCGGCCAGACCGGAATCATCACCTCCGCAACACTCCAGATGATCCGCTGCGAAGGGCCCGGCATGGAAGTCACCGAACAGCGTGCCGAGGACTGGGACGAGCATATCGCCCTGCTCGACAGCTCCGAAGCTCGCTACACCGTCGGCTGGCTCGACGCAACGGCCAGGGGCAAGCACCTGGGCCGCGGCATCGTCGAAGAGGCCCGCAGCACAGCAGTACGTCCACTATCCGCACCCAAGGGCAACGCCAAGTCGGTGCCCTTCGATTTCCCGCGCTTCACGCTTTCCAGGGTGATCGTCTCGGGCTTCAACAAGGCCTATTACCTGCGTATCCGCGAGGGCGGCCAGACCCGTATCAAACCGCTCGAGGAATTCTTCTTCCCACTCGATCGAATCCTCGGTTGGAACAGACTCTACGGCAAGAGCGGCTTTCACCAGTTTCAATGCGTCCTGCCCGAAGCCGAGCTTCCGCGCCTGCGCGGCATTGCCGAAAAGATCGCGGGCAGCGGCCTCGCCTCTCCCCTCGCCGTGCTCAAGCGCCTCGGTCCGGGTGCGGGCGGGCCGATGTCCTTTCCCATGGCGGGCTATACGCTCGCCGTCGATTTCCGCGAAAGCCCCAAGGCACGCGCGCTCATATCCGAACTGATCAGCGAGACGCAAGCCGGCGGCGGGCGTATCTACCTCGCCAAGGACAGCCTCGCCACCGAGGACAAGGTAAAAGCCATGTATCCCGACTGGCGCCGCTGGGCCGAGGAATGCGCGCGCCATGATCCGGACGGCGCACTCGAGACCGACCTGACCCGCCGCCTTGCCCTGAGGAGCCTTTGACATGAGTGAGCAGCGCGAAACCTGGATCATCCTCGGGGCCAGCTCCTCCATGGCCGGCCCCTTCATTCGCAGCCTTGCCGAGGCGGGCCACGGGCTGATCCTCGCCGGGCGCGACAAATCCGATCTCGCGGCCATCGCCTCGGATGCCAAGGCGCGCGGCGCGGCCGATGTGGCGCAGGTCCCGCTGGATGTGCGCGATGCGTCCAGCTTCAAGCCGATCTTGAACCATGCCGAAGGCTGCGAGGGCCAGCTTTGCTGCGCGGTCTTCGTCGGCTCCATGCCGGACCAGTCGCTGATCGACGAAGACCCGGCCCTCATCGAAGGCGTCGTGACCGACAGCTTCTCCGGCCCCGCCCGCTTCCTGCAGGCGCTCGCCCCGATGCTCGAATCCCGGGGCGGCGGCAGCATCGTCGGCGTCGGCTCGGTTGCGGGCGACAGGGGGCGGCTCGGAAACTACGTCTATGGCGCGGCCAAGGCAGGCTTCGCGACATATCTTTCGGGCCTGCGAAACCGCCTCGGGCGCGCAGGCGTTCACGTGATGACCGTTAAGCCCGGCCCGGTCGACACCGCCATGACATGGGGCCTTGGGCCGCAGCCCTTCATGACAACGCCCGATGTCGTAGCACAGGACATCCTCAAGGGCCTGCGCAAGCGGCGCAACGTGGTCTACACCGCTGGGATCTGGCGCTGGGTCATGCTCGTGATCCGGAACATTCCCGAGCCGATTTTCAAGAAGATGTCGATTTGAGCGAAGCCGAATTCCCTCGCGGAACTCGGAAGAGCCAGGCCGCGAGCGGCAGGATCACCAGCAAGAGGAACCAGCGATCACACGCAGGGAATCCAGGGAGGCGAGCATCCCCAGAAGCGCAAGAAGAAGCGTGCCGCCATCGAACCGATGCGCTGCCAGGAGCGGCAGCGGGAGCAGCACGTTCTTGCCTCACCGGTGCAGCACGAACGCGCGCAAGAGTTCGCCCATTTCCCAGCCCTGTCAACGCCGTGCCCCGTCTTCTGCGTTTTCTCCAGCCGTGGTGCGCCGCCGGAGCCTCAGCCAGTTGCGGGAGCCGTCGTGCGCTGAGCGCCGCCTGCACGTCCAATGCCTTAATCTGCGCGATCTCGTGCAACACACCCCCGGCGACCGGCATCAGATCGGCCCGGAGCGCAACGGGTTCTGGCCACGCGCCGCCGAACGCGGCGAATGCCGCCTTCGGATCGCGCCCCAGCGCCGTCCAGAAATATGCAAACCGCGGGCTCGTGCGCAAGAAACCGCCCTCAAGCGCAAAGACAGTCCTGCTTATTGCCCGGCCTGCGCCAACTCCAGGTTGAACACACAGCCGTCGGATACGAGCTCGGGCGGTGTCATGCAAAGGGCGCGCGCCGTCCCGAATGCCGCCAGAACCTTGGGCACGTACTCTCGCGTTTCGGCGTAATCGGGCACGCCACCGGCCTTGCGCACGGCATTCTCCCCTGCGTTGTAGCTGGCCAGTACCATGATCGGATCGCCGTCGAATTCCTTCATGAGCAGATCAAGATAGGCCACGCCTCCCTTGATATTATCTCGGGGCTCCAACGCATCCGCGACGCCGAAGCGCTCGGCCGTTGCGGGCATGAGCTGCATGAGCCCCTGCGCGCCTGCTCGGCTCTCGGCCTTGGCGCGCCCTCCCGACTCGATGGCGATGACGGCCAGGACAAGCGCCGGCGAGACATCCGTACCGATCGTCGCCCTGAGAATATCCGCGCCACGCGCCTCGATGATCGGGCGGAGCACATCAAGCCTCGGCGCCGCGACCGGCCCGCCGGGGCCTTTGCTCAACTGCACGAGCGCGGGCGCAAGCCGACCCGGTCCGCTCTGCTCCAACTTCGGCGAGACATTCTCCCAGAACCATTTATAGGCGCCGGTCTTGCGGTGCGGCGCGGCCTTTCCCGCCTCTTGCGCCTCACTCTCTGGCGGCCCTGCCGCGGGCTTCGGGTGTGCTAAGAGGTTGGTGCTCTTGCCGCGCCTGCGTTCGATGTCGTCAGCTTCGATCTGGATGTCGATACGCTTCTTGGATCCGCTTTTCGGCGGCTTAACCTTCTTGAAGGTAAAGTCACGGAAAGGCGGAGGCTCCTCAGCCCACGCGGGCGCGGGGCTCAGCGCCGCCGCGATCAGGAAATAGTATAAGGCCCGCAATTTGTCCTGCGTTCTGCTCTGCCGCTTGCTCGCGCAACTATCGCAGAATCGTGCTTTCAGAGCCAGTGCAAAGCCTATTTCGCCGATACTTTTGCAGCGAAAAGTGCCGCCAAAAGCGGAAAATACAACAATAGCGAGAAAAATTGAGAATTTTAATCTATCAAAAACAATTACTTAACGAAATTTACCTTAGCTTCACGGAAACACGCAGAAATTGCTCGAATCGCGCCCAAATCTCGCCCGATTCCACTGGCTATATCTGCGGCATACCGAGACGGCGACGGGCCAATGAGAGAGAGCGGCCCTTCATCACACCGGCGAGGTTAGTAACCTGAAACGATCCTTTGGAGGGACGAACCATGATCAAATTCTTCAAGAACTTCCGCAAAGACGAAGACGGCGCAGTCACAGTTGACTGGGTTGTTCTCACAGCAGCCGTTGTTGGCCTCGCAGTCGCAGCCTACTCGTCGATCGAGACTGGTGCTGAGGACCTGACGTCGCGCACCAACGACTTCATGGGTTCGCAAGACCCGGGCGACATCTAATACGCCCAACGCTACTGCCGCGTCGCCTGATGGCGGCGCGGCCTTTGCACATAAGCATATGTGCTCGTGTCTCGCTGCGAGACACGCCATCACGAAAGGCCACGCCATGTTCCACCGCAAGCTCATTCGCTTCTTCTCTCGCGAGGACGGTGCTGTCACCGTGGACTGGGTTGTTCTGACGGCAGCCTGCGTCGGCTTGCTTGCCGCTGGATACGGCTTCCTGAGAGATGGCACGACCGATCTGGCAGATGGCTCTCAAAGCTATATGAGCAGCGCCGAGCCAGGCCAGTTCTGACGCGAGGCTTGTGTTGAAAGATGAGACGAAAGGAAACCGCCGTGACCTCGGCGGTTTTGTTCGTGACAGGCCCCGTTTGCGCGGGGGTCAGGCGGTCGATTTGTTTCCATGAGCACAACATTAAATCGCCACATTTTCATGTGAGTTTTCCGCCAAGGCGTGGTCCGTCGCGGCCATGGCACCCACAAAGCTGTTGAGGATAGATGCATGCGAGCCGTATTTGGATTGGTATTGATCGTCGGCGTCGGCCTGGCCGGCTTCGCCGTCTACATGGCCAAGGACTATATCGAGGGCTATCAGCAAGCGCTTGCTGCGGAAAAGGCAAAGGGCGGCTCGATTGATACTGTCGAAATCATCGTCACGAAGAAGGCTGTCAAGTATGGCGACGAGCTGACATCCGAAGATGTGAGCCTCGTGCGCTGGCCAACACGCTCCGTGCCCAAGGGCGCGTTTTTCAAACCCGAAGAGCTTTTCCCCGAAGGCTTCGACGAGCCCCGTTCGGTCCTGCGCTCGATTGAGCCTGGCGAAGCCATCCTCCAGACCAAACTCACCGCCCCGGGCGAAGCGGCCGGGCTGACGGCCCTTCTCAAGCGAGGCCAACGCGCCTTTACCATCGAGGTCGATGTGTCCTCCGGTGTCTCCGGCTTCCTGCGTCCCGGGCATCATGTCGATGTCTACTGGACAGGTCGCGTCGACAACGGCAAGAGGCGGGGTGAAGTGACGAAGCTGATCCAGTCGAGCCTGCCGCTCATCGCGATCGACCAATCGGCAAACGAGGAGGTCAAGTCTTCCGGTATTGCCAAGACAGTGACAGTCGCGGCCAACCCAACGCAGGTCGCCGGCCTCGCGCAGGCGCAATCCACGGGAAGCCTCACACTCTCGCTGGTCGGCATAGGCGACGACGTGATGAACGACCGGATCGAGGTTGATCAGAATGCATTGTTGGGTGTGATCGAAACAGAGGCTCCGACCGTCAAGAAAGAAGAAGTCTGCACCATTCGCACCCGCAAGGGCGATGAAGTTCTGGAAGTCCCGATCCCCTGCACGAACTGACAGGCCACAATTTGATGTCGCGTCAGGCAAGAGACCCACAAGATCATGAGGCTCCGCACAAGCGGGGCCTTCTCGCACGTAGCGTGAAAAAGGCGGCTCTGTTGCCGTTTATCCACATAAACCACGGCAAGGAAACCTTTGATTCTTGCAATAAAACCGAAATTGAAGCAGGGTCACGAATAATAAGGGTAAAAATGCCCACAAAAACTAACGTGATCGGAGAGGCAGGTCACTATGAAACTGAGCAGAATTCTCAAGGGCTGTGTTGCTGCATTTGCACTAGCCGTCACCACCGTTCCCGACATCGCACTGGCCGAAACGCTGCGCGTGGTCAAACGTGGCACATCAAGCACGCTCGAAGTTCCGATGAACCGTGCCATCGTGGTTGAAAGCGATGAGTCCTTCGCGGAGTTGAGCATCGCCAACCCTGAGATCGCCGATATATCTTCACTGTCCGACCGGTCTATCTACGTGCTCGGCAAGGCCCCCGGGCTCACAACGCTGACCATTCTCGATGGCAACGGGCAGCTCATCACCAATGTGGATGTGCGCGTCGCCGCCGACATTTCCGAGTTCAAGGAGCGGATCCGGCAGATCCTTCCCGGAGAGAAAATCGAAGTGCGCACCGCCAATGACGGGATCGTGCTTTCCGGCGTCGTCTCGTCAGCCGCGCGCCTTCAACGCGCGCTGGACCTGGCCGAGCGCTACGCTCCTGAACGGGTGTCCAACCTCATGGTCGTCGGCGGCATTCAGCAAGTCATGCTCAAGGTGCGCTTCGCCGAGATGGAACGCACCGTCTCCAAATCACTCAGCGCCTCACTTGCGCTCGACGGCAGCACGCTTGGTGGTGATCTGGGCCTGAACGGCGGCACCAACACGACCAACACCTCAACCGGCGTCGCCAACTCGCTTGGCGGCAATATTCCCGGCACATCCGAGAACAACGGCGCCATGCTCTTCGGGTTCAACGCGGGCTCAGTGGAAGTCGGCGTCCTGCTGGAAGCCCTTGAAACAAAAGGGGTCGTTCGCACGCTCGCAGAGCCGAACCTGACGGCTCTCTCGGGTCAGGAGGCCAAGTTTCTTGCCGGTGGCGAATATCCCATTCCGGTCTCGCAGGACGGCGGTGCAGTCTCCATCGAATACAAACCCTTTGGCGTGGAGCTCAACTTCATCCCGCGCGTCGTCGATCAGGATATCATCAATCTCGAGCTCGAAGCAGCCGTCTCCTCGCTCGACTCGACCAACGGCGCGACATTCAACGGCTTCACGGTCGATGCCTTCAAACGCCGCGAGACCCAGACGACTGTCGAGATGCGCGACGGTGAGAGCTTCGCCATCGCCGGACTATTGCTCGACGATTTCCGCGATACCGCAGGGCAAGTTCCCTGGCTCGGCGACGTCCCGATCCTCGGCGCTCTCTTCCGCAGCGCGGATTACCGCCGTCAGCAATCCGAACTCGTGATCATCGTTACAGCCCACCTCGTAACGCCCACGCGCGGCGAAGCTCTGGCCCTTCCGACAGATCGTATCCGCCCGCCATCCGAAAAGGACTTCTTCCTCAACGGCAAGGTCGCCGAGACGGGCGAGCGCGGTCAGACAGGCGCGGTCGGAGAAGTGTCCAAGCAGGATTTCAACGGCTCTTACGGCTATGTTATGGAGTAAGGCGATGCGTGATCTCATGAAAAAACCGCTCACAAGAACCGCGCTTGCCGCTCTTGTATCAAGCATGGCCCTGGCGGCTTGCTCCGATGGAAACCCGGCCATGATGCGGCTCAATAGCGAGTCGGGCATGTTGCTCCGAGGGAATGACTTCGGCAACGCCACAATGAACAACACGATGATCCTTTCGGGCGAGAAATCCTATGCGATCGATCTGGCCAACAGGTTTTCTGACGAGACGATCACCCAGGTTCACTTCGCCTTCGACAGCACGGCGCTCGACGCAGGCGCGCGCACGGCGCTGCGTGAGCAGGCCAACTGGATCAGGCAATTCCCCGAGGTGACATTTCGCGTCTTCGGCCATGCAGATGCGCCGGGCTCGAACGCCTACAACAAGCGTCTCGGCCTGCAACGCGCCAAGGCCGTCGTCAATTTCCTCGTGCGCAACGGTGTGAACCGCGACCGCCTCGAGGCCGTCTCGTCACTGGGCGAGACCCAGCCTCTCGTGCCCACTCAGATGCGCGAGCGCCGCAACCGCCGCGCCGTCACGGAAGTCTCGGGCTTCGTGAGGTCGCACCCGTCGGTGCTCGATGGCAAATACGCGCAGATCATCTATCGCGACTATGTCGAAAGCGCGCAATCGGGCACCACGCTTGGCGGCATCCAGGGCAGCGACCTGGCAACCACCGAATAGGTCGGCGTGCACGGCACAAGACGATCGGAGCGGGGCGCAGATTTGCGCCCCTTTTCGCTCCACGGAGCAGGTTTCAAGCCCTTCTCCACATGCTGAAAATCCTGAAAATGGAATATTTCAGCCCTAATTCTGCCCCAGTCTCCCTGCACCTTCCACGAAAGCAGTAGTGCGTCTCGCGTCTTCGATGCGGTGCGCGCTGCACCGATAAAAGCCGAAAATGGCACGGTGTGAGAACGTGAGGATATGAGGCTATGACGAGTTCAGATATTGCACAGCAAGAGCTTCCACCGCTCAAAGCCTGCACGGTAAGCCGTGATGTGCAGGATTTCGATCTGCTCATCGAGGACATGGAAGCCGCGATGGGTGAAGCCTGGGGGGATCTTGGATTCTCGGAGGCACGCGCCTTCTTCGAACAGCCCGAAGCCGAGGCGCTCGAGTTCATCGCCCTGGCGATGGATGCGGCCGACGAGGAAAAGGTCGTCTTTCTCAGCGAGATCATCCGCGACGCTCATCGCAAGGGCATCAAGGTTATCCTGATCGCCGAGGATGTGACGCCTGCAGCGCTGCACCAGCTCCTGCGCGACGGGGCCGACGAGTTCGTGCCCTACCCCCTTCCCGAGGGAGAGCTGGCCGCAGCGATCGCTCGTCTTGACGCACCCAAGCAAGAAGCAGCCCCCGTGCCCGTCGTCCAGACTGCCCCGGCCCCTGTCACGAATGACCAAGGCAAAAAGACAGGTGCGATCTTCGCCGTGCACGGCCTCGCCGGCGGCACCGGCTCTACGACCCTGGCGGTCAATCTCGCTTGGGAGCTCGCCACGCTGAACAAGAAAGGCCCGAACCCGAAGGTCTGCCTGATCGACCTCGATCTTCAGAACGGCTCCGTGGCCACCTATCTCGATCTTCCCCGCCTCGAACCGATCCTCGAACTTTGGTCCGACACGGAATCCATGGATGACGAGATGTTCAAACATGCGCTGATCAGCTTCGAAGAGCAGCTCGGCGTTTTCACCGCGCCATCCGATCTCATCCCGCTCGATCTTCTGTCCAACGAGGATGTGGAGCGTGTGCTCGATATCGCCGCGACGCATTTCGATTACGTCGTGGTCGACATGCCCAAGACGGTTGTGAACTGGACTGAGGTGATGCTGCACAAGGCCTCGGTCTACCTGTCCACGATCGAGCTTGACATGCGCTCGGCCCAGAACGCCTTGCGCTTCAAACGGGCGCTGGCGGCCGAGGAGCTTCCCGCCGATAAGCTGCGCTACGTGCTCAACCGCGCGCCCAAGTTCAGCGATCTGAACGGCAAGGCACGGGTCAAGCGCATGGCTGAAAGCCTCGATATCGCCATAGAGCTGCTGCTGCCCGATGGCGGCAAACCCGTCACGCAGGGGGCCGACCACGGACTGCCACTGGCAAGCTCCGCGGCCAAGAACCCGCTGCGCAAGGAAATCGCCAAACTGGCCGCCGAGCTTCACGCCTTCGGCCAGGACGACGCCGAAGCAGCCTGAGGAGGCCCCGCACATGTTCTCGAGATACAAGAAAGACGGCGCCGGCAAACCCGCAGCAAAAGGGGCAAACGTCACCGAGCTCCCAAAGGCGGCAAAGCACGAAGTATCCGCCCCCGCAACGGAGGCGCAGACCACGAGCCTGCGCAGGCCGATCACCAAGTCGGCCCAATCCCAGGCCGCCCCCGTCGACCGCGAGACCAAGCGCCGCGAGAGGATCGGCGAGCTCAAGCTCGAGCTGCACCGCGAGCTGCTGGACAACCTCAACCTCGCCGCGCTCGACAGCGCCTCCGAGGCAGATCTGCGCGCCGAGATCAACGCCATCGCCGACGAAGTGCTGGCTCAGAAGAATATCGTGCTCAACCGCGAAGATCGCAGCACGCTGAGCAAGGAGCTCTTCGACGAGGTCAAGGGCCTCGGCCCGCTCGAGACGCTCCTGCAGGACGACAGCGTGAACGACATTCTCGTCAACGGCCCCAAGCAAATCTTCGTCGAACGCAACGGCCGCCTCGAACTGTCCAACATCAACTTCAAAGACGAAAAGCACCTGATGCGGATCATCGACAAGATCGTCTCGGCCGTTGGCCGGCGAGTCGATGAATCCAACCCCTACGTGGACGCCCGCCTTCAGGACGGCTCGCGTTTCAACGCGATGGTTCCCCCCATCGCTGTCGATGGCAGCCTTGTCTCCATCCGGAAATTCAAGAAAGACAAGCTCGGCATCGACGATCTCGTGAGCTTCGGTGCCTTCTCCGAAGAAATGGCGGCCTATTTGCAGGCCGCCGTCTCCACCCGGCTCAACATCATCGTCTCCGGCGGGACCGGCTCGGGCAAGACCACGACGCTCAACGCGCTGTCCTCCTTCATTGACGATCGCGAACGCATCCTGACGATCGAGGACACGGCGGAACTTCAACTTCAGCAGACCCATGTCGGCAGGATGGAATCGCGTCCCCCGAACGTGGAGGGCAAGGGCGAAGTCTCACCGCGCGACTGTCTCAAGAACGCGCTGCGGATGCGCCCCGACAGGATCATCGTCGGCGAGACACGCGGCGAGGAAGTCATCGACATGCTTCAGGCCATGAACACCGGCCACGACGGCTCCATGACGACGATTCACGCCAACAACCCGCGCGACGGCATCTCGCGGCTCGAGAACATGGTCGCCATGGCCGGTATCGAGATGCCGCTCAAGGCCGTGCGCAGCCAAATTTCCTCGGCGGTCCATCTCATCGTGCAGGCCTCGCGCCTGCAGGACGGCTCGCGCCGGATGACCTCGATCACCGAGATCACCGGCATGGAAGGCGACGTGATCTCCATGCAGGAAGTGTTCCGCTTCCAGCGCGTCGGCCTCACGCCGGAAAACAAGATCATCGGCCACTTCACGGCCACCGGCGTGCGCTCGCACTTCTCCGAGCGCTTCCGCCTCTGGGGCTATGATCTGCCCGCCTCGATCTTTGAACCCGTGGCAGCGGAGTAAGCAACATGGCCATCAGCGCAGAACCCATTATCTACGGCCTGATCTTCATTGGCGTGCTCGTGCTCGTCGAGGGGCTCTACCTTGTCATGTTCGGCCGCTCCATCTCGCTCAACAGCCGGGTGAACCGCCGCCTCGACATGATCGAGAAGGGAACCAAGCGCGTCGACGTGATGGAAAAGCTTCGCAAGGAGATGAACCAGCACAAGGGCTCGATGGGCATTCCGCTCTATTCACTTCTGGCCACAAAAGCTCAGAAAGCGGCGTTGGCCTTCACGCCCGTGCAGCTCATCCTACTGATGGGAGGCCTGTCTGTCATGGCCTTTGCCGGCCTGACCATCGGCACGGACACCGCTGTCGCGATTCGCGCTGCCCTGTCAGTGGCGATGGGCGTCGGCGGGGTCTATTTCTGGGTCAACGCCAAGGCCAAGAAACGAATCTCGATGATCGAGGAGCAGCTTCCCGATGCGGTCGAGTTGATGGTTCGCAGCCTGCGTGTGGGCCACCCCTTCTCCTCGGCTGTGCAGATCGTGTCGAAAGAGATCAAGGATCCGCTGGCCTCCGAGTTCGGCATCATCGCCGATGAAAGCGCCTACGGCCGCGACGTTGGCGACGCCCTCAAGGACATGGCAGAGCGCATCGACCTTCAGGATCTGCGCTTCCTGTCTGTCGCCGTGACCATCCAGCAGCAATCTGGCGGCAACCTCGCCGAGATCCTCGCGGGTCTGGCCAAGGTCATCCGCGCCCGTTTCCGCCTCTTTCGCCGTGTGAAGGCGATCACCGCCGAGGCACAATGGTCGGGCAAGTTCCTGTCGGGTTTCCCCGTCGTGGCGCTGATCGTGATCAACGTGGCGGATCCAAACTACTATGACGAAGTGCTCGATCACCCCTATTTCATCCCGGCCTGTATCTTCGTCGGCGTGATGCTGACACTCAACCTGATCGTGATGAAATCCTTGACGAACATCAAAGTGTAACCGAAGCCGAGGTCATTTCAATGGATGCTATAAACGATACGCTCACCGGCGCGCTTGGTCCCTTCGGCATGCTGATCGCCGTCGGCCTTCTCGGTGTCGTGCTGGTCGGTGTCGCGCTTTCGATGTTCATGGCCGAGAAGCGCGACCCGCTGGAGAAGCTCAAGCGCAGCACGCATGTGCCTTCGAACACCCGCGAAGTGAAACAGAAGCTGCGCTCCAAGCAGCACAACGAGCAACTCGACCGCTATGCAAATTTCCTCGAACCCAAGAACGAGGAAGAGCTGCAGGGCATGAAGCTCAAGCTCATGCAGGCCGGCTATCGCGGCAAGGATGCCGTGCGCTACTTCCACTTCGCCCAGTTCGCGCTCGGGATCGGCCTGCTAATCATCGGCGTTCTCTATTTCGTGCTCTTCGTGCAGAACGAAAACACCACGATGCAGCAGACCCTGATGTATATTCTCGGCCCAGGCGCCGCGGGTTACCTGTTCCCGAAATACTGGGTCACCAAGCGGATGCAGACCCGCCAGGAAAACCTCACGAACGGCTTTCCCGACGCGCTCGACATGCTGCTGGTCTGCGTCGAGGCGGGCCAATCCATGGAGCAGGCGATCATCCGCGTCGCCAAGGAAGTGCGCCCCTCCTGTCCCGACCTTGCCGACGAGCTCGAGATCGTCGCGCATGAAATGAAGGCCGGCAAGGACAAATCAACCGTCCTCAACGACATGGCCGAACGCTGCAACAGCCAGGATATCTCGAGCTTCGTGACGGTGATGAACCAGAGCCAGGCCTTCGGTACGCCGATCTCCGATGCGCTGCGGGTCTATTCTGCCGAGATGCGCGACAAGCGGGTGATGCGCGCCGAAGAGGCTGCGAACAAGTTGCCAACCAAGATGACACTTGCCACAATGATGTTGACGGTGCCTCCGCTGCTCATCATCCTTGTTGGGCCCTCGGTTCACGGCATCACCCAGTTGGGCAACATGTAGGCAATACTCATGCGATCTCGCCGGTTCGGGCTGTTCCCGGCACTCTCGACCCTCTGGGTCCTGGCCGCCTGTTCCACGGGCGGCCTCGGGCCATCTCCCGATCAGACCTATGCGCCGGGCATCAAGGCGGACGCCGAGGCCGTGGACGGGCTTGTCGTCGGGCACAGGCTCATGGACGCGGGCGAATACGAGTTGGCGCTAGACGCCTTCACGCGTGCCGCCGGACAAAAGGGCCTGACGGTCGAAGTGATGAGCGCGCTTGGTTCGGCCAATCTCGGTCTCGGACGGCTCGGCCAGTCCGAGGATCTGCTGCGCCGCGCGGTCAAGAGCGACGAAGTCATCCCCGAAACCTGGAACAATCTCGGTGTCGTGCTCATGGAACGTGGCGAATATGCCGAAGCCTCGGAAGTTTTTCGCCGCGCCTATGCACTCGACGATGGCCAAACGGATGCGATTCGCGATAATTTTCGCTTGGCTCTCGCAAAAATCGAAAAAACGGGCTATGATACGGGCGAACAAGAAAAACAAGACTATAAATTGGTACGGCGCGGCAGCTCCAAATACGTGATCCGCTCGATACCATGAGACGAGGCAGAGGCAGTAAAAGGACGCAGGCACATGCGTTATTCAAAGTCGATTCCGGCAATGCTCGCAGGCGTGGCCCTTCTCGCGGGGTGCGAAAATTCGGGCAACGATGAGGTGAGCCGCGCGTTCAAGGACGTGAACGTCGTCGATGAAAGCAACCTCAATGACATCATGCTCACGGTGGCCGACCCCAACGAGGCGGTTAACTACTTCAAGCGCACGCTCAAGGACAATCCCGAACGCGTCGACGTGCACCGGGGGCTCGGCCAGTCGCTGATCAAGGCCAAGCGCGCCCGCGAGGCCGTGCCGGTCTACGAAAAGATGATGACTCTCGAAGGCGTGACCGACGAAGACCGCGTCGATTTCGCCGATGCGCTGATCCGCAGCAATGAATGGGAGCGCGCCGAGGAGGTTCTCGACGGCGTGCCACCCACTTTCGAGACCTACAAGCGCTACCGCCTCGAGGCGATGATCGCTGACAGCAACGAGGAATGGGAAAAGGCCGACAGCTTCTACGAAACCGCCGTCGGCCTGACAACGCGCCCAGCAGGCGTCCTAAACAACTGGGGCTATTCCAAGCTGACGCGTGGCGATTACGCTGGGGCCGAGCGTCTCTTCGGTGATGCTATTCGCCGAGACGACTCGCTCTTTACCGCCAAGAACAACATCGTTCTGGCCCGCGGCGCGCAAGGAAACTACACTCTGCCGGTCATGCAGATGACACAGGTCGAACGCGCCGAGCTCATGCATACACTCGGGCTTTCGGCGATCAAGCAGGGCGATGTCGAGACGGGTAAGGGCCTCCTGCGCGAAGCCATCAACACGCACCCGCAGCATTTCGAAGCCGCCGTGCGCGACCTACGCGCGCTCGAAGACAACGTGTCCAACTGATCGGCGGGTAAACGTCATGGTGCTGACATCCAGCGAAGCCTTTCTCTTCCTGCCTTTCGTGCTGCCGATCTGCATCTGGGTCGCCTGGTCGGATCTGCGCGCCATGAAGATTCCCAACAAGGCGGTGATCTCCCTGGCGCTCGTCTTCGTGTTGCTCGGCCTCTTCGTGCTGCCCTGGCCCGATTATCTCTGGCGCCTGTTGCATCTGGCCATCGTGCTCATCGTAGGCATCGTGCTCAACGCCGCCGGGGCCATGGGCGCGGGCGATGCGAAATTCGCCGCCGCCGCTGCGCCTTTCATCCCGCTGGGAGATCTGCGCATTCTCATGGTGCTCTTCGCCGCCAACCTTCTAGCCGCCTATGTGACCCATCGCCTCGCCAAGCATACCCCCCTGCGCCGCCTCGCACCGGACTGGAAAAGCTGGGAGACAGGCTCCGATTTCCCCATGGGCCTCAGCCTCGGGGCGAGCCTCGCGCTCTACATCGCCCTCGGGACCTACTTTGGCAGCTGAAGCCGGTAGACCGTCATCAGCTCATCTGAATGGATCGCCTGCGTGCCAATTCCCCGCGCGCTTATCTCGCGCATGGCCAGCTCCTTGTAGCGCGCACCGAAGCTGCATTCCGGCAGCACCAACAGCTCCGCCTCCCCGATCCCCGGAAGCCCGCCATAATACCACGGCGCACCGCCCTTGAGGGGCGGGAAATCACCGAAGAGCCAGAAAGTATTGAACAGCCCCGCGACGTAGACGCCCTTGCCGCCATGGCCCTCGGCCTCCAACCGCGCCGCCATTTCGCGCATGTGGCCCACAGCGCCGCTAGCCAGCTTGCACTGCCCGTCTTCCTCGCCGAGGGGCCATTGCCCTGCGACGCTCTCGAAACGCGCTTCGACGCCGCGCAGATCGGGGTGCCGTGGAAGCAGCGGCGCGAAAGCCGCCTCAGGCTGCAACACGTGCCTCAGCGGACTGATGGCGATATTGAGCGCCGGCGGAGCCACCAGCGCCAGCGACAGCGCACCCCAGACCAGAAGCTGGCCCTTCCGCGCGACATGCAAAAAGCCGAGCGCCATGAACACGAGGCCCCAGAGCAGCAGCCAGAGCTGGTCATTGCCGAAATTCTGGTAGCTCACGTAAATCGCCCCCGGCAGCAGCACGGCGAGCGTCAGCCCCGCCGGCTCGTCCTTGAGCACCGCGCGCAGCCAGATCACCGAGCCGACCGCCAGCAAGGTGCCGACCGCATAAGCCGGTGACAGCGCCACCTGCGACCAGCCCTTGCCCGGCTGGGGGCGCACTTCCGAGGCCGCGACTGTCATGAGATCGCTCACGTAGCCCTGCCAGAAGCCGAAACCGGAAAATAGTGTCTGCACCCCGAGAATGCCGATCCCGATCAGCAGCGCCAGCGCGAGCACCTTCAACTCACGCCGCAACAGGAGCCCGAGGATCACCGCAGGCGCGAAGGCCACGAAATAGGTTGCCTTGATCAGCACCAGCGCCGCCATCGCCGCCCCGATCACGCCCGCATCAAGCCAATCACCCCGCCGCTGTGGCGGCAGCACGACCAGCGCCAGCGGCAGGAAGACAATGGCCCAGGCCCACCGGTTGTAATGCATGGACAGCGAGAGCTTCGTATCGGCCCCGCCATAGACCATCCCGCTTGCCAAGAGCAGCACCATCGCGCCGAAACCCACAGCGAGCGGCGCCGAGCGCATCCGGCTCAGCCCGACCCATATGACCGGCCCGAACAAGAGCCCGGCGACAGCCACCTGCCCCCATTTGAGCGCTGCGCCGAGGCCCAGGCCAGCCTGCTTGAGCAGCACAAAGGGCATGAACGCCCACTGGCCAAGCGGCGTCATCACATCCTCATGGATCCTCGCATCGGACTCGAGCCGCAGCACGATGTCCACGAGATGCAGCATATCCGTTTCATGCTTGGCAAAATCGAAGCCCGTTCGCAGCGCTGCGAGCGCACAAATCGCGGCAAAGATACCGCCAATTATGGCAGGAAAGCGGCGAGCATGTGTGTTCTGCATCACAACCTCTTCATTTTTTTTGCACTTTATGAAGGCATACTCGGCTTTGCACGGAATTTGTTTGGGCCGGCTTGCAGCGCGATGTAGCCTGCCTCCCAAGCTAGGCCGCGCGAAAAGACGGCACGAATATTGAGTCAATCGAGGCAGTTCAGATGAATATGCAGCCCACGACCGTGATGGCCCCGCCCCCGCCCAAGACGCTGGAAGACATGAAGCTCCCCCTCGTCATGATGCGCGACATCGTTCTCAAGACGATGTTCCGCAAGAACCTGACCGAAGTAAGCGAGCTGGCCAAGGCCGTCTGCCTGCCCAGGCAGGTCACCCAAGAACTGATTGATCTCGCGCGCGAGCACAGACTTGTCGAATCCACCGGCACGATGAGCGCCAGCGCCGGCGGCGAGATGGGCTACCAGCTCACCGACGCGGGCAAATCGCGCACGCTCGATGCGCTCTCGCAGTCCGAGTATTTCGGTGCCATGCCGGTTCCGCTTGATGTCTACCGCGAGCAGGTCAAGCGCCAGTCGATCCGCAACATCCAGGTCACCCGAGACCAGCTTACCGGAGCGATGGGCCATCTCGTGCTTCCCGACGCGCTGCTCGATCATCTCGGCCCGGCCGTCTCGGCGGGCCGCTCGATCCTCATGTATGGCCCCCCGGGCAACGGCAAATCCTCGATTTCCAACGGCATTCGCGACGCCATGGGCGACAAGGTCTTCGTCCCACGCGCCATCGAATATGCAGGCCAGGTCATCACCGTCTATGACCCGATCGTACACTCCGCCGTCGAGGAGGAAGAGGAGGACCCGAACGCCCTGCGCCGCCGCCGCACCTTCGACACCCGCTACGTGAAATGCGACAGGCCCACCGTCATCACAGGTGGCGAACTCACGCTCGACATGCTCGATCTGGTCTACAACCCCACGGCGCGGACCTACCAGGCCCCGCTGCAGCTCAAGTCCACCGGCGGCATCTTCATCGTCGATGACCTCGGCCGCCAGCAGGAGCCGCCGCAGGCCCTGATCAACCGCTGGATCGTCCCGCTCGAAGAGAGCAAGGACATCCTCGCGCTGCAATCGGGCGAGAAATTCGAAGTTCCCTTCGACACGCTGGTGATCTTCTCGACGAACTTCCACCCCAACAAGATCTTCGACCAGGCCGCGCTCCGCCGTATCTTCTTCAAGATCAAGATCGACGGCCCCGACCAGGCAAACTTCCTGAAGATCTTCTCCATGGTCGCGCGCGCCAAGGGCATGCAGCTTGACGAAGGCGCGCTGGTGCACCTGCTCAAGGTCAAATACCCGACCATCGACAATGTCTATGCGAACTACCAGCCTGTCTTCCTGATCGATCAGATGCGCGCCATCTGCGACTTCGAGGGCATCCCCTACAAGATGTCTCCCGAGTTGATCGACCGCGCATGGGCGAACATGTTCGTCAAGGAAGAGGCCATCGTGAACTGACACGATACGGCCTGCGCCGGGGCAAATCGGCCCGCCCCTGCGCGCGCGCCTTGCCCCGGCAGGGCAAGTCATTAAGTTAGCCCCGGACACCACTGCCGAAAGGGGCTTCATGGACTGGCTCATACCGCTGCTGGGCATCGCCCATGCCGCGATCATCGTGGCAGCGAGCCTGCGCCTCCTGCTGCGCGAGGACATCACCGCGTCGGCCCGTCTGGCCTGGGTGATCGTGCTGGCCTCCCTGCCCGTTCTCGGGCTCATCGCCTATATCGCCATCGGCGAGATCCGCCTGCCGGCCCGCATGAAGCAGCGCCGCGACGCGGCCTATGCGGCCCTACGCGCCGCGCGGCCGGATGTCTTCGAGGATGAAGACGGGTTCGCCGAGATCCCCCGCGCGATGCAAAAGCCGTTCCGCTTCGCCGCCTCGGTCAGCGGCTTTCAACCGATGGACGGCAACACCGCGCGCTTCATGCCCCGCGAGGCCGAGGCTCACGCCGCGCTGATCGCCGATATCGACGCCGCCCGCGAGAGCATCAGCCTGATGTTCTACATCTGGCTCGATGACGGCGCGGGCAGCGAGATCGCAGAGGCGCTCATCCGCGCGAG
Organism: Lentibacter sp.; assembly: GCA_041686165.1. Taxonomy (GTDB): domain Bacteria; phylum Pseudomonadota; class Alphaproteobacteria; order Rhodobacterales; family Rhodobacteraceae; genus Lentibacter. The sequence continues at coordinate 3,118 of JAWLEL010000001.1, read as the reverse complement.
GAAGCGCGGTGTCACCGTCCGCGCCGCAGCCGACAATCTCGGCTCGCGCAAATTCGTGAAATCCGCGCTCTGGAAACGCATGCAGGAAGCCGGCGTCCACCTCCAGATCGCCATGCCCTTCGAGTCGATCTTCGGCATCAGCCTGATCACCCGCTTCGATCTGCGCAATCACCGCAAGCTCGTTGTGATCGACGGCGAGGTGGCCCATATCGGCTCGCGCAACGGCGCCGACCCGGAGTTTGCCCCGAAACGCGCCTTCGGCCCCTGGATCGACGTGATGCTGCGTCTCGAAGGCCCGGTGGTCAACCAGGTGCAGGCGCTCTTCTTCGTCGACTGGTCGCTACAGGAGCCGCTTGCGCCCGCCGACCTGCCCTTTCGCGGCACCGCCCGAAGCGGCGGCTTCGCGGCGCAGTATCACGGCACCGGCCCGCTCGAGCGCCCGCTGTCCTCGAGCCAGATCTTCTGTTCCCTCTTCGAGCTGGCCCAGAAGGAGCTTGTCATCACGACGCCCTATTTCGTTCCCGACAATGCCGTCGCGAACGCGCTGCAATCGGCCGCCTGGCGCGGCGTCGATGTCACGCTCAACCTGCCCGAGGTGAGCGACAGCTGGGTGGTCAAATGCGCCTCGCGCGGGCACTATCAGGCGCTGCTCGAGGCCGGGGTGCGGATCATGGAGCACAGGCCCGGGCTCTTGCATGCCAAGCTGGCAACGATCGACCGGGAAGTCGCCCTCATTGGCTCGTCCAATCTCGACCAGCGCAGCTTCGACTTGAATTTTGAAAGCGACCTGATGGTCTATAGCTCTGATTTTGCTACAGAAATTCACGGCCAACAGCAAGAATACATCTCTCAAAGCCGCCGCGTCACGCTTGACGAGATCAGCGGGCGCAGCAAGGTCCACAAGCTCCGGGACAACCTCGTTGCAACGCTGGGGCCGATCCTGTGACCCCAACGTCTCCGCGCCCAAATTTCTTCGAAGAAATTTGCCAAGAATTTTCGAAAATTCTTCGCCCCGCGTCACGGGCGCGCGCATGACGGACCTGCCCGCGCCCCTCTCCGGCTGGATCGCGTCCCGCGGCTGGGAGCTTCACCCTCACCAGCGCGCCATGCTGGAGCGCGCCGCCGCGCCAGCCACGCTTCTCATTGCGCCCACGGGCGGCGGCAAGACGCTCGCGGGCTTTTTGCCGACACTTGCCGAGCTGGCCGATGGCACCCATGAGGGGCTGCATACGCTCTACATCTCCCCGCTCAAGGCCCTCGCCGCGGACATCAAGCGCAACCTGCGCGCGCCCGTCGAGGAAGCGGGGCTGCCGATCCGCATCGAGGATCGCACGGGCGATACCAAGCCCACCGCGCGCAAACGCCAACGCGCCGATCCGCCGCATATCCTGCTGACAACGCCCGAAAGCCTCGCTCTGCTCATCAGCTACCCCGACGCGCCGCATATCTTCAAGGGGCTGCGCCGGGTCATAGTCGATGAAATCCACGCCCTGCGCGCCTCCAAGCGCGGCGATCAGCTCATGCTGGCGCTCTCGCGGCTCCAGGCGCTCTGCCCCGGACTGCGCCGCGTCGGCCTCTCCGCAACCGTGCAGGACCCCACAGAGATCGCCGCTTATCTCGCGCCCCATCCCGAGCCCTGCGAAGTGCTCCATGCCGATCCGGGTCCGGCCCCGCAGATAACCATGCTGGAAACACATAACGCCCCGCCCTGGTCGGGTGGCGGCGCGGCCTATGCGATCCCGGCGGTGCTCGAAGAGGTCAAGAGGCACAAGACCACGCTGATCTTCCACAACACCCGCGCCCAGGCCGAGATCTTCTTTCACAATCTCTGGCTGGCCAATGACGAGGCTCTGCCCATCGGCATTCACCATGGCTCGCTCTCGCGCGAGCAGCGTGAGAAGGTCGAGGCGGCGATGGTCGCGGGTGGCCTGCGCGCCGTGGTTTGCACCGGCAGCCTTGATCTTGGCATCGACTGGGGCGATGTCGATCTCGTGATCCAGATCGGCGCGCCCAAGAACGTCGCTCGCCTCGTACAGCGCATCGGCCGCGCCGAGCATCGCTACGACGCGCCGTCCAAGGCGCTGCTCGTACCGGCCAACCGCTGGGAAGTGATCGAATGCCGCGCCGCACTGGAGGCCGTCGCCGAGGGCGAGCTTGACGGCGAGGCGCGCGCGGGCGGCGCGCTGGACGTGCTCTGCCAGCACATGCTCATCTGCGCCGCCTCCGCGCCCTTCGAGGCAAGCGCGCTCTTCGAGGAGGTGCGCCGGGCAGGGCCCTACCGGGAGCTCACGCGCGCCCGGTTCGACGAGTGCCTCGATTTCGTCGCCACGGGGGGCTACGCCTTCCGCGCCTATGACAAGTGGCAACGCCTCGTGGAGCGCGGCGGCCTCTGGCAGCTGCGTGACCCCCGCACCGCCCAGCGCATCCGGATGAACATCGGCACCATCCAGGATTCCGACCTGCTGAAGGTCCGCATGCGTGGGCGTGGCCCGGCCCTTGGCGAGGTCGAGGAAGCCTTCGCCGCCTCGCTCACGCCGGGCGATACCTTCCTCATCGGCGGGCGTATCGTGCGCTACGAGGGTCTGCGCGAAATGATCGTCGAAGTTACGCGCAGCGCAGGCCGCAAGCCGAAAGTCGCGGTCTTCGGAGGCACCAAGTTCGCCACCTCGCTTGAGCTGTCGCAGCGCATCCTGCGGCTTCTGCACGGGGCGCATGACGGGCTGCCTCGCCACACGGCCGACTGGATCGCACTGCAGCGCGAGGTCTCCGAATTGCCACGCCGTGATACGCTGCTCATCGAAAGCTTCCCCGATGACGGGCGCGAACACCTCTGCGTCTACGGCTTCGCAGGGCGCAACGCCCAGCAAACGTTGGGCCTGCTGCTCACCAAACGCATGGAAGAAATGGGATTTGCCCCGCTCGGCTTCGTGGCGACAGATCACGCAACGCTGATCTGGGGGCTGGACCCGGTCATGGACGCCTCGCCGCTCTTCGAGCTGGAGGGGCTGCGCCACGGGCTCGAGACATGGCTCGCGGGCAACGCGGTGATGAAACGCACCTTCCGCGGCATCGCCACGATCGCCGGGCTGATCGAGCGCAACACGCCCGGCGCGCGCAA
>JAWLEL010000175.1:0-5831 GCA_041686165.1 Lentibacter sp. | reverse complement strand
CGCCGGCGCATCGTTCTCCGCAGCTGCCTCTTGTGTGGAATTTCCCAATGCTGGCAAGCGCTTGCTCTGTGACGATTCGAGCTGCGTCGCAGGCGTTCCGATGTTCACACGCTCGTTCTGACCGTCGTTTTCCGAGGGTGTTTCAGGCACGAAAAGCGTGATTTCCTCGCGCTCCTCATCTGGCAGCGGCTCGGGCATGGACTCCGGTTCCTCCTGCGCTTGGGACGGCGGCTCGTCCTCGGCCGTCTCCCGCGCCACAGGGTCCTCGGGCTCTTCGGGTTCTGGCTGAGGGAGCGTGCTTTGCGTCTCGACGCTCGCCTCCGCGTCGCTCTCCGGAACATTTGGCGCCTCGGCAGGTGCCTTGGACACCATAGGCGTATCGCTCTGCGCAGTGCCGGCGTCCGACGCGCTGCCTTCACCGTCTTCTGGCGACTTCAGCACGGAAACATCTCCGGACCCGGCTTCGGGTTTTCCGGCCGAAGCCGAGTCAACACCGCTCGATACGTCAGTTTGCGGCGCTTCTGTCTGCTGCGCCTGGAGCGTGTTGTCGTCCTCCTCGTCGGTCTGCTGCTGCGAGGGCGTTTCTTTCGCCGCTTGCGCAGGCGCTGAATCTTCTGTCGGTGTCTCCGGCGGCGTCGATATATCCGTGCTCGGCTCGGGCGGCTCAGCGCCCGGTATCTCCGTGAAAAGCGACAAGCCCCCAAGGCCAATCCCGGCTACGGCTATACCGCCAATCACACCGTTCAGAAATCCTCGCGCCACGTTTTCACCCCTGAACTCATGGTTATACTGCTCATTGCGCCCAGCGGCCCCTTGACGGTGCCGACGAAGCCTGAGCAAGTATAACCCGACCGTATGGGGGCGTCACCTCCCCTTTTAAGAGCGAATGGCAAGATGCTGCTACTGATCGATAATTACGACAGCTTTACGTATAATCTCGTGCACTATTGCGGCGAGCTTGGTGCCGATGTGATCGTCCGGCGCAACGATGCGCTGGATGTAGATGCAGCCATGGCGATGCGCCCTTCGGCGATCCTGCTCTCGCCGGGCCCTTGCGATCCCGACCAGGCCGGTATCTGCCTCGCGCTGACACAGGCGGCAGCAGAGACACGCACGCCGCTCCTGGGCGTTTGTCTCGGACATCAGACCATCGGCCAGGCCTTTGGAGGGAAGGTGGTGCGCTGCCATGAAATCGTGCACGGGAAGCTCGGACTGATGCAGCATGACGGCACAGGCCTGTTCCATGGCCTGCCGTCTCCGCTGGCGGCCACGCGCTATCACAGCCTTGTGGTCGAGCGCGAGAGCCTCCCGGATTGCCTTGCGGTGAATGCAGCCCTCGAAGACGGTACGATCATGGGGCTGCGCCACCGCGAGCTGCCCATCCACGGGGTTCAATTTCACCCCGAGAGCATACGCTCGGAGCACGGCCACGCCCTGCTCAAGACATTTCTGGAGATGGCCGAAACGGCGAAGGAGCCCGCATGAGTGACGCGCTCAAATTCCTCATTGACGCCGCCGCAGAGCGCCCGCTTACCCGCGTCGAGGCCGAAGTTGCCTTCACGGTGCTCTTCGATGGCGAGGCCACGCCTGCCCAGATAGGCGGCTTTCTCATGGCGCTGCGCACCCGCGGCGAGACGGTCGACGAATATGCCGCGGCGGCGGCCGTGATGCGCTCCAAGTGCAACCGCGTGAAGGCGCCAACTGGCGCCATGGACATCGTCGGCACCGGCGGTGACGGCAAGGGCACGCTCAATATCTCGACAGCCGCGGCCTTTGTCGTCGCCGGGGCCGGCGTCCCCGTGGCCAAGCACGGAAATCGCAACCTGAGCTCCAAGTCAGGCGCAGCCGACGCGCTCAGGGCGATGGGAATCAACGTGATGGTCGGCCCAAAGGTCGTTGAAAAGGCGCTTGAAAGCTGCGGCATCGGCTTCATGATGGCACCGATGCATCATCCGGCGATGGCCCATGTCGGCCCGGTGCGCGCCGAGCTTGGCACGCGAACGATCTTCAACATCCTCGGCCCGCTGACCAACCCCGCGGGCGTGAAGCGCCAGCTCACAGGTGCCTATCGCCGCGAACTCATACGCCCGATGGCAGACACGCTCTGCCAGCTCGGCTCCGAGCGCGCATGGCTGGTGCACGGTTCGGATGGGACGGACGAATTGGCGATCAGCGGTATCAGCTGGGTCGCCGAGCTCAACGATGGCAAGGTAACGGAGCGCGAAGTGCACCCGGATGAGGCGGGGATTCCAGTCCATCCTTTTGAAAGCATCATCGGCGGAACGCCGGAAGACAACGCCAAGGCGTTTCGCGCCTTGCTCAAAGGCGCCGAGTCCGCCTATCGCGACGCGGTGCTATTCAATTCTGCTGCGGCGCTGTATGTGGCGGGAAAAGCTGATACGCTGGCAGAGGGCGCCGCTCTGGCGCGCGAAAGCATCGACAGCGGACAGGCCGAAGACAAGGTCGTTCAGCTTGCAAAACTGACATCGGAGGCGGCATGAGCCCGACCATTCTGCAGAAGATCAAGAGCTATAAACTCGAGGAAATCGCTCAGGCCAAGGCCGCAAAGCCGCTTGAAACCGTCGAGGAGGAGGCGCGCAACGCGCCGCTTGTTCGCCCCTTCGCCGAGGCGCTTTTCGAAGCGACGAAGACAGGCTACGGCCTCATCGCCGAGATCAAGAAGGCGAGCCCCTCAAAGGGCCTCATCCGAGAAGATTTCGACCCAGCCACGTTGGCCTCGGCCTATGAGGCTGGCGGTGCGGCCTGCCTTTCGGTGCTCACAGACACGCCAAGTTTCCAGGGCGCGAAGAGCTTTTTGACCGAAGCGCGGGAGGCCTGTGCCCTACCCTGCCTGCGCAAGGACTTCATGTATGACACCTACCAGGTCGCCGAGGCCCGCGCACTCGGGGCCGATTGCATCCTGATCATCATGGCATCGGTGTCGCACGAGCAGGCGCTCGAGCTGGAAAATTGTGCCAATGAGTGGGGCATGGATGCGCTGATCGAAGTGCATGATGAAGGCGAGCTCGAGCGCGCCGAGAAACTGTCCTCGCGGATGATCGGCATCAACAACCGCGATCTCAACACCTTCGAAACCTCGCTGAGCACCACGCGCAAACTGGCCAAGCTCGTGCCGGCCGATCGGCTGATGGTGAGCGAATCCGGCCTCGAAACACCCGAGCATCTTGCCGACATCGCCCGTTTCGGCGCGCGCAGTTTCCTGATCGGGGAAAGCCTCATGCGTCAGGAGAACGTCGAGCTGGCCACGCGCAGCCTTCTCGCCAACCCATACAGCCCCGGAGGCATGTAAGTGGCCGGGCTGACCCATTTCGACGAGAGCGGCAACGCGCATATGGTCGATGTCTCAGGCAAGGACATCACAGCCCGCATCGCGAAAGCCGAGGGCCATGTGCGCATGGCCGCGGAAACGCTCGCGATGATCACGGAGAATCGCGCCAAGAAGGGTGATGTGTCTGGCATTGCCCGGCTCGCCGGGATCATGGGCGCGAAGGAGACGGCGCGGCTCATCCCGCTCTGCCATCCGCTGCCGATCTCGAAGGTCACGGTTGATCTTGACCCCGACGAGGCCCTGCCGGGACTGAGGATCACCGCCACGGTCAAGACGACGGGCCAGACAGGTGTCGAGATGGAGGCGTTGACGGCGGTGAGCACGGCGGCCCTCACGGTCTATGACATGGTCAAGGCGGCAGACAAGAACATGGAAATCGGCGGCATCCGCGTCATTCTGAAAGATGGCGGAAAGTCAGGGCGTTACGAGGCGACATGATCCCGGTATCCGACGCACTGGACGCCCTTTTCGTGCTCGCCGAGCCGCTTCGCGCAGAGGATGTGCCCTTGGCCGACTGCGCAGGCCGCGTCCTTGCCGAACCCGTTTCGGCCCGGCTCACGCAGCCACCTTTCGATGCCAGCTCCATGGACGGCTACGCGATCAAGGCCATTGAGGCCGACCTGCACGCGCAGTTCAAGCTCGTGGGCGAGGCCGCCGCAGGCCACCCTTTCGACGGCACGCTCAAAGCCGGCCAGACCGTGCGAATTTTCACGGGCGCGCCTGTGCCCGAGGGTGCCGATTTTGTCGTGATACAGGAGGATATGGAGCGCCGCGGCAATCTCGTGACCATCATCTCGGAGCAAAAGAAGCCCAACATCCGCGCTGCAGGCCAGGATTTTACTCTAGGCGACACGCTCACCGCACCTCGCCGTCTCACCCCGAACGACATCGCTCTCGCCGCCGCGATGAACCACGGGACTCTGCGTGTCACGCGCAAGCCCGTCGTTGCGCTCATTGCCACAGGCGATGAGCTCGTCGCACCCGGCAACACCCCCGCACAGGGCCAGATTGTCGCGTCCAACACCTACGGGCTCAAGGCGCTTGTCGAGGCCCATGGCGCCGAGGCGCGCCTTTTGCCCATTGCACGTGACACACGCGAGAGCCTCGAAACGGTCTTCGCTCTCGCCGAAGGAGCCGATCTCATCGTCACGGTCGGCGGCGCCTCGGTGGGTGATCATGATCTCGTCGGCGAGGTGGCCACGGGCCTTGGGCTTGAGCGCAGCTTCTACAAGGTCGCCATGCGCCCCGGAAAACCGCTCATGGCCGGGCGGATGGGCGGGTCCATCCTCCTTGGCCTGCCGGGTAATCCGGTCTCGGCAATGGTGTGCGGCCATGTCTTTCTCTTGCCCATGCTCCGCGCCATGCTGGGGCTCGGAAAGTCTGCCGCGCCGCGCCTGACCGCGCGCCTCGCGAAGCCGCTGGCAGAAAACGGCCCGCGAGAACACTACATGCGTGCCGTTGTCGATAAAGGAACAATCACCGCGGCGGCGCGTCAGGACAGCGCGCTCCTCTCCGTTCTGTCGCAGGCAAATGCGCTGCTCATCCGCCCACCGCATGACCCGATGCGCGAGAGCGGAGACACCGTCGAGTTCGTCCCGATCTAAAGCGGCTCAAGCACGGCGCGCGCGGCCCGCAGGCCCGGCGCCTCGCCGCCCTGACCAAGCCGATCCATGGTCAGCTTCATCGCGCCGAGCTGTGCATCGGGGTCCGCATAGGCCTCCAGCACGGCTTGCGCCATCGATTCAGCACGGCACGCCTTGCCGATGAACTCCGGCACGGCCTGCATCTCGCTGACCAGGTTTACCAGCGTGAAGGTGTCGATCTTCATCAGGCGCGGCAGGATCATCCGGCTGAGCCAGGCCATGTCATAGCCGATGACCATCGGCACATTGGCTGCCGCCAACTCGAGCGAAACCGTCCCCGAGGCGGCGAGCGCCACACTGGAGGCGGCGAAGGCCGCGCGTTTCTCGTCCCCATCCCGAGGCGAGATGAAAACGGTATTCTCCGGGAACAGCCCTCGATGCGCTTCAAGCCAATCTTTCACGGCATCCGCCACGATCACAACGCTGCGAAGCTCGGGCCTGACCTCCCGAACCCGCTCCGCCGCCGCGCCGAAGCGCTCTGACAGCCGCCTCACTTCGCCCATGCGCGAGCCGGGCAAGAGAAGCAGCACCGGCGCATCACCAAGGCCCTGATCTGCGCGGTAACTCCTGATCCTCTCCAAAGTCGGCCGCTGCTCCGCAACGACCGGATGCCCGACGAAATCGGCCCGCATCCCGGCGGCCTGCATATAGGGCGGTTCGAAGGGCAGAAGCGTCAGCACCTGGTCGATATAGGCAGCCATTTTCTGCGCGCGTTTCGGACGCCAGGCCCAGACCGAAGGCGCCACATAATGCACGGTCCGGATGGAGGGCTGCGCGGCTTTCACCTCGCGCGCGACACGCTTGCAAAAGTCGGGGCTGTCGATGGTCAGCAGCACATC
>JAWLEL010000174.1:0-5850 GCA_041686165.1 Lentibacter sp. | reverse complement strand
CTCTGGCTTATTGCGGCTGTCTACATGCGGACCGTGCGCCTTGACTTAAAGACCACCGGTTCCGGCACCAGAAAGGCGCGATATATTGCCCGTCAGGGCGAACTCGATCGCATCCACGATGCCGCTTTTCCCCGTCCCATTCGGTCCGCAGGCGGCGAAGTTCTGTCCCTTGAGATCAAGGGTCAGATCGCGGATGCCGCGAAACTCATTTATATGGATCTTGTCAATCCGGATTATGATGAGTCCGGAAACAGAGCGGCGCGGATCGATGGTTCAGCAAATACGCCTTCGTTGAGCACCACTTTGCGAAGCCTGGACGCTATTTCGTCGAGGCATTCTTCTTCCTCCAAGCTGTCAAAAAACTCGCCAAGAATAGTGGCGGCGACCGAAGTAACCTTCCGGACCTTCTCTGCATTTGCAAACCCTTCCATGTATCGATGAGCGAGCGGACATTCAGACTGAATCACGCGGCCAGTCGGCAATGATCGACGATCAGGGCGGAGACGGACTTGCGGCAATGCGGCGTGTCCGCTGCATAAGCCCCGAAGAAGCAGCCGCTGAGCCGAACAGCAGTGAAAAGTATCGTCAGCCCAGCCCTCAAGGCGAGAAGCGGTCGCCCGCAGCACCTATCAGCGGCAACTAAAAAGCGAACAGCGCATGGACGAGTTCTCTTGAAAGGCGGGTGAGTGACTGATTGGATGGTCGCAATGCGGGAAGAAATCATAAAACTGTTGGTGGCAGGGAATTGTCTTGAAAATTTACTCCGTAGCAATCGAAAATTTCCGCGGCATCAGATCTGCGAAGTTGGTGTTACCCGACCATGCTGTCTTTATAGGCGACAATAACACGGGAAAGTCATCGGTCTTGGAAGCAATAGATCTCGTGCTCGGGCCAGATAGGCTGAACCGCCGCCCTCCTGTCGATGAACATGACTTTTTTGAGGGAAAGTATCTTCCAGCGGCCCCCTCTGATGAGGATATCCCGGCCGATGAGATTGAAGAGGCACAAATCTTCGAAGCCCCCAAAATCACCATCGATGTCACCGTCGTCGATCTGTCGGAAGAGCAGGAGGCTCGGTTCGGAGCGAATATCGAGTGGCTAAACATCGAAACCGGAGATTTCTTCACCGAGGCCAATCCGGCGGGTGTCGACGCTGCAAGTATCAAGGCTGCGCTACGAGTTACTTTTATCGGTGTCTACGATTCCGATGAGGACGACTTCGTAGGCGCCACATACTTTTCGCGCAGCCTGACCGAGGAAGACAAGCCCGAGCCGTTCTCCAAGAAGGATAAACAGCATTGCGGCTACCTGTTTCTTCGCTCTGTGCGCACAGGCTCGCGTGCCTTGAGCCTCGAACATGGTAGTCTGCTCGACCTCATTTTGAGGCTGAAGGAAATAAGGCCGCAGATGTGGGAAAGCACAATCGGCACGCTGGCCGCTTTCGACGTGGCAAGCGACCCGAATATCGGAATTTCCGGCGTGCTCGACAGCATTGACGAGTCGCTGAAAAAGTATGTGCCACGGGAATGGGGAGCAAAGCCGCATCTCAAGGTGTCGAACCTTACCCGTGAACATCTGCGCAAGGTTGTGACCGCTTTCATCGCCACCGGCGATGGCGATCACGCTGCGCCGTTTTACCGCCAGGGCACTGGCACAATTAACATGCTGGTCTTGGCTATGCTGTCGCAGATCGCAGAGGACAAGCAGAACGTTATCTTCGCAATGGAAGAGGTCGAAACTGCGATTCCACCTTATGCTCAGAAGCGCATCGTGCATGAACTCCGCAAGCTCGCCGCGCAGTCGATTGTAACGTCGCACTCGCCATACGTTCTTGAGGAATTCAAACTCCACGAGACCGTGATACTGTCGCGGGGCAATGACGGAGTGCTAAGCCAGGAGCAAATATCTTTGCCCGGCAGCATAAAGCACAAGCGATACCGACAGGAGTTTCGCACCCGCTTTTGCGAAGGCCTCCTGTCACGCCGTGTGCTCATCGCTGAGGGGGCGACCGAGGCAACCGCCTTCCCGGTTGCCGCGCGCCGACTTTCGGAACTGAATCCCGCCACCTATGCCTCGGTTGAGGCACTTGGCATCTGCATCATCGATGCAGGCACTGAGACCCAGATTGCTGACCTCGCCGGGCTGTACAAAGGGCTTGGCAAACGAACATTCGGGCTTTGCGACAAGCAAACCGAACCGGCGAAGGCGGCGATAGAAGCCCAGGTTGAGCGCCTTTTCACGCATGAGGAGAAAGGTATTGAGGATCTCATCCTGAAAAATACCACCCAAGTTGCGCTCGAGCGGTTCTCCGACATGCTCGACTGGCCACAGCATATCACTGCGAAATATGTCGATCCGAAAGCGAACCTGATCGCGGCTCTAAAAGAGTATTTCAGCTGGGCCAAGGGCAGCTGGGGCATCGCCGATTTCCTCGGCCAGTGTTCTGAGGAAGAGATCCCTGCTTGGATTCGCGAAGTGTGCGTAGAGCTGAAGGCAATCCTTGATCCACCGCCGCCGCCACCGATACCACCCGCGCCCCCTGAACCGCCTGACATGAACGACGGAGAAGATAACCCTGCGGCAAGCGGTTAGAAGGCGCGATGGTTGATCTGACAGCGGCGCAAAAGGATATCTTGCTCGCCGAGGGGCATCAGCTCGTCGTTGGCGGCCCTGGCTCGGGCAAGACCACCGTGTCGATCTTGAAAGCAGCGAAGATCGCGCGCGAGAAACTGCGGCCTGGACAGAACATCCTTTTCCTCAGCTTCGCGCGTGCGACTGTCTCGCGTGTATTCGAGGCGATAGATGAGGAACGGTCGGTAACGAAGGAAGATAAGCAACGGATCGAGGTTGATACCTATCACTCGTTTTTCTGGCGCATCCTCAAGGCGCATGGCTATCTTATCGGGTTTCCGCGGCGGATGACTATCCTGACGCCGCCGGATGAGGCGATCGCGCTGTCAACGATACGCAGTGGTTTCAAGGCACCGTCGAAACTGTCGGATGAAGAGAAAGCGCAGAAGGCCGCCTTGGAAGCGGCCGAGCGCATGCGCCTCGCGACCGAGGAAGGGAAGGTCTGTTTCGATTTGTTTGCTGAGCGCGTGGCTAAACTATTGCATGGATCAACAAAGGTCCGCGAGCTTGTATCGACCATGTATCCGTTCATCATCCTCGACGAATTTCAGGATACGAGTGCCGAACAATGGCACGCAGTCGAGGAGGTCGGAAAGAGTAGCACGCTGATCGCACTGGCCGATCCCGAGCAGCGCATCTTCGATTTCATCGGAGCCGATCCCCTGAGGCTGGTCCATTTCAAGGAAACGTTCAATCCATCCGAACACGATTTGGCTGGGGATAATCACCGAAGTAAAGGAACAGATATTGCCATCTTTGGGAACCACCTCCTTACGGGCAAGTTTCGCCAAGAACCCTATCATGGCGTCGATTTTGAATGTTTCGCATCAAACCCTAACCAAGCCTATGCGTCGCTTGTCGCGCAGGTTCTTCAAGCAAGAAAACGGCTGAGTTCGCAGGGTCGCAACGACTGGTCGCTCGCGATCTTGGTTCCGACAAAGCGCATGACGCGTTTGGTGTCGGACATTCTGCGAGCGCCGTTCGGTAACGTGCCGCCGATCATGCATACGGCGGCAGTGGATATGGAAGGCCCGATCCTTGCTGCGGAAGTCATCGCCTTCCTTTTGCAACAGAGCAGGGACGGTAATGGTTTCGATGATTTTGTCGATGTACTCTGTAGCTTTTTCGCCGGACGCGGCGGCGCTGCGCCGACGAAGGGTCATCTGGCTGAAGCCGCCCGTTACAAGGCTGCACTGGAAAAGTGGAATGAACGCATTGCAAAGGGTAAGGCTCCACCAGGTAACAGTGTTCTCAAAGACACGTTTGAGGTCTATCGGGATGCAACGGCTGTTCCTTTGACCGGACAGCCCGACGCCGACTGGAAGGCCGTTCGAACCGTCTTGGAGGCCGGCGCTTGCAAGCGGCTGGTCGCGGTGGCGCAGGAGGTCCGCAACGTTCGCCTGCTCGAACGTGGCACGCAGCTACGTCAGAGCCTTTCACAGGATTGGCGGGACAACAGTGGCTACAAGAACGCGCTCGCCGTGACGCGACAAGCTTTCGTCCAAGAGCATTTCGCGATGTCGTACAAGCCCGAGTCTGGGGTCATCATTATGAACATGCACAAGGCAAAGGGGAAGCAATTCGACGAAGTTATCATCTTTGAAGGCTGGCCAAAGAGAGTGCAGGGGGAAATTGTCGGCAACCCGGATCGTATTGTCCGCGGCAATGTGAATTCCGGGGCGATGACACAGGACCGGCAGAATTTTCGCGTCAGTGTGACCCGCGCAAAGATGCGCACAACGATCATGACGCCCAAAGACGACATCTGCGTTCTACTGATCCCCATCGAATAAACCTAAGTTTGTTAACAGCCATTGACCTGACCTTCGCCCCCAAACATTCAGCGATGCTGCAGCGAACGACCGCACTCCGGCGTCCCTCGCGGTCGTGGCAAAAACGAACGTGCGCGGCGAACGGCAGTAACGTCCCGCACTGCTGGCCTTGGGTCGCCAAAATGCTACGAAGTGCATGAATGACTGGTCTCGGGAAGCTGCGTTGCGGCGACCGGCCGCCGGACGAGTGGCTGCAATGGGCCGGTCGATCCATTTGACACCGGGCCGGGCATCATGGTGCGCGGCCATTATATTTTGGCAGCCCGTCATCCAGAATGAGCCAAGGTACACGCTCCGCCCAATGCACATGCGCGGTTGGCTTGTAGAGTATCAGCTCATCCAGTGTTGCCGCGAACAGGTGCATTTCTCCGGGCCAGCGTGTGTTCATGTAATGCATTGGCGTGCCACATTGGCCACAAAACGCGCGTGTGACGCCCCGTGAGGAATTGTAGAAGCTGCGTGCGCCATTCCATGCGACTTGGGCCCGGCTAACGCCAAAGTAACTCGTCATTGGCGACCCGGTCGCCTTGCGGCAACTCTCACAATGGCAGTGCACCGCGCAAAAGGGGGAACCCGTGATCTGATATCGCAGAGCCCCGCAAGCGCAGCCACCGTCAAATCCCATCGGAAATAGCCTCAAGCATCCAGATTTTTGGATGTGTGTTCTACTCCGCTTCATGTTCCATGTCACACGCCTGTGACGGAAGAGGAACCCGGTCCATGGAATCATGCACAAATTTGCCTTTCTCCCGACTGTGCGAGCAAATGGAAGATCCCGAAAGCGGAATGCAAGCGCCGAGTTTTCGGACCGCTCTCCAGCTCAGCTAAGGGCTCGCTTACGTAGTTCACCGCGCCGTCGACGAGGTCCGTAGTGGGCCGGTCACGTCACTCCGGCAGACGCTGCAAATATAGCGTAGCACCGGTAGTTTACTGCACAATCCTGCGTCCGAGTGTAAACCACGCTGCACCTTGAGTATACGACCGAAAGGTCCCGCATGGCTGACAGGACACCGTGGGCAGCCATCATTCTCGCTCATCTCTCACAAGAGATCCGTCCGCCAGCGGCCGCTGCAACGCCTTCGCGTCCGCCCAGTCTACCGTCAGCCAGGCCTCCCATTCCGTCGGCTCGGTCAGGATGACGGGCATCGCCTTGGGATGTACCGCGGCGATCTCGGCGTTCGGTTCGGTGGTCAGGAACCCGTAGAGGTCATCGGTGGTTTCTCCATCCTTCAACTTGCGGATGCTGGTCCACCCGGGAACCCAGAGACCTGCGAACATCGCCGGGCGCCCGTCGGCGACGCGAAACCATGCATTGCCTTTCCCCTTGCCGGCGGGCTCGGCGAAAGACGTAAGCGGCACGAGGCAGCGGTTTTCCGGCTTCAGCCAC
>JAWLEL010000173.1:0-5851 GCA_041686165.1 Lentibacter sp. | reverse complement strand
CGGATCATTGACCATGTAGGAGCGGAAGAAAGGCGTGCGGAACTCCGCCATCCACGCGCGATAGAGCTTGGCGGGCTGCGCTGCGAGAATATCCTGCCGAAAGAGCTTCACGTAGCGCCTGAGCGAGACTTTCTCGGGCCGCGCCGGCGGCTTGGGCGGCAGGCGGCTCATGGCTCAACGCTCGTGTATTTGTTGACGGGCCTGACGATCAGGCTTCTGGACGAACCGCGCGCGCCAAAGCGCTGTGCCAGTGTCAGCGGCCCGGCGGTGATGCGGAAATAATCGTAGTCCTTGGGCCGGTCGAAGGCACAGAGATACTGGAAATGCAGCCGGAAATACCGCCGCTTCAGCGCCTTCCAGCGCGCCTCGCTCAGCGTCTGCGTGAAGGCCGCCGAGATCGCGATCGGCCAGCGCTGCCGCGCGGGGGCCACACCCGAGACCGCCACCGGATCGCAGAGCGCAAAGGCGCAGCCATCCCCCGGTGCCGTCACATCAAGCCAGAACAGCTCGTCGCGCTGGCTCAGGTAGGTGAGATCGGCCCTCAGCCGCCAGGCCTCGGGCAGGAAGGACACCATCGGGACCACCTGCCCCAATGTCAGAAACCCGAGCGCAGGTCCGTTCTCCGGCACACGGCCGCTTCGGATAAGATCGGCCAGGATCGACACGCTCAGATGCGCGCCCGAGCTATGCCCGACCACGAGCACCTCATCGCAATCATCTTCCAGAGCCTCCGCAATCGCATCGGCAAAGACACCCATCCGCGCCTCGAGCTCGGGCGGGGTCTTTCCCTTCGACTGGGCCGAATAGGCGTAATCATGCATCAGGTAATAGGCAAAAAGCTTGTTGTCCTTCGACTTGAACCAGACGAGCAGCGCATAGCCCGCCCCAAGCGCAAGCGCCCAAGCGGCAATCGCTCCACCCGCTCCCAACCAGGGAACCAGAAAGGCGCCGAGCCCCCATGAGATGACCCGCGCCAGAACGAGCGCGAGCAGCAACTGCAGGATCAGGAAGACCACCGGGTAGAGCGCGGCGATCACGGGGCCCTTGCGCAGCTTCATCAGCCGCCAGAGCGCCCCGGAGCCGATATAGGTCCAGGCCGTGCGGGCCAGTTGCAGGTATGTGGCGAGGATGCCCTGCTCCATGCTGCCCCTCACGATGTCAGACCAGACGAGAACCTCGAAGTCGGTCTCGGTCTCGGTCCCGTCCATGCGGCCCTCCACATGCCAACCGAACGGGCCACCCTGCTTTTTCGGGCTCAAGGCGATCTCGTAGCCACAGATCTCCGCCTGCGCCGCGCCTTCCTTGCGGTAAAGCTCGCGGTATCTGCGCGGATGAATAGGATCATAGCCGGGGATGTAGAACACCCGCCGACGCCGCACGTTCTGACCTGTTTCAGAGGCACTGCTCATGGCCCAATCCTTCTTGGGCGCAGACTAAACGAGCTTTTGGGCAAGAGTAAGGCCTATCCGAGCACGGCAAGCGCCGGGAAGGTCTCCAGAAGCCAGTAGGAAAAGTCCGAGAACCCGCCCGTCAGCATGAGCAGGCCGACCGTCCAGAGCAAGAGGCCCATGACACGCTCGATCTGTTCCATGTGGCGCTTCATCCAGCCCATCACGCCGCCAAGGCGCGGCAGGTAAAGGGCGACCAGCAGGAAGGGAATGCCGAGGCCGATGGCGTAGATGCCCAGAAGCACCAGGCCCTTGGAAATGCTCGCTTCCGTGGCTGCAAGGCTCAGGATCGCGCCGAGCTGCGGCCCGATGCACGGCGTCCAGCCGAAGGCGAAGGCGAGGCCCAGAACATAGGCGCCAAGCGCGCTGCCGCCCTGGTCCCCCACGTCCATGCGCGCTTCGCGGTCCAGAAAACCGATCCGGTAGATGCCGATGAAATGGGCCCCGAAAATCATCACGACGATTCCGGCCACGGTCGAGAAGCTGTCCGAATAGGCAAGGAACATCTTGCCGAGCGCGGAGGCGGCAAAGCCGAGGAACAGGAAGACAGTCGACAAGCCGAGCACGAAGAAGAGCGCCGGCACGAAGACGCTGCGCCCCCCGCCCTCGCGGCTCATCTCAGAGACGGAAACCCCTGACATATAAGCCAGATACGGCGGCACGATCGGCAGGACACAGGGGCTGAGAAAGGAGATTCCTCCCGCCAGCAGCGCCACAAGCATCGCGGGCAGAAGCCCCGCGTCAATGATCTCGATTCCGAACATGTCTACTGCCTAACCCATCGCGCGGCCCGCGTCATCGGCACATTCTGTCACAACCTTGTGGACAGTCTGAAACATAGTGCCTATCTCGGCGCCATGAGCGAGATCGTCGATGCCCGTGGCCTCCTGTGCCCCCTGCCCGTCCTGCGCCTGCGCAAGCGCATGCGTGCGCTCAAGCCGGGCGCCCGGATAACGCTCCTGGCCGACGATCCGGCTGCCGTCATCGACGTGCCGCACTTCTGCTCCGAGGCGGGGCACACGCTCGTCGAGACCCGCGAGGAAGACGGTGCGCAGGCTTACGTCGTGTCCAAGCGATAGATTGGATCCCATCCAAGGCCGTGTGACCGCAAGAACGATCAGCGCGCGCCCCAGGTATCGCTCAGCCGATAGCCTTCTGGCCAGGGGTCATCGGGATCGAGCATGTGCTCGTGCGTCCCGGTGATCCAGCCGCGCCCGCTGATCTCGGGCACGATCGCAAGCTGATCGAGGAGACGGGTCTCTTCCAGGATTCGCCCGTGAAACTCTGATCCGATGAGCGAGACGGCCGTCAGCCGCTCCCCCGCCTGCATCAGGCCGCGCGCATGGAGCACGGCCATGCGCGCCGAAAGCGCGGTGCCCGTGGGCGAACGATCGACCTTGCCGGGCCGGATCGCCACGGCGGAGCCGGTGCGCAGGCCGCCTTCACCGCGCTCCAGCGGACCAGCGAAAAGACAAAACGAGATATGCCGCCACTCCGCCAGCTCGGGATGCGAAAAGCCGATCTGCGCGCTCGCCGCATCGGCGATCCGCGTGCCGAGCCGCGCCATCTCATGCGCCTCGTCGGGCACCATCGAAAAGCCGAGCGCCTCGGCATCCACGATCACGAAACTGTCGCCTCCGAAGGCCGTATCGACAGTGAGCGTGCCCACCCCCTCAAGCTCCAGCGGCGCGTCCAGCTTCTGGGCAAAGCTGGGAAGGTTGCGCAGGATGATGCGCTCCGCCTTGCCGCCGCGACATTCGGCGCGCACCTTGACCAGCCCTCCGGGCGCCTCGAGGGTGAATTCCGTGACAGGCTCCTCCATCGCGATCATTCCGCTGTCGAGCAGCACCGTCGCAACGCAGATCGAGTTTGACCCGGACATTGGCGGCGTGTCTTCCGGCTCCATGATAATGAAGCCTGCATCCGCCTGCGGCGAGACCGGCGGCACCAGAAGGTTGACATGCCGGAAGACACCCCCGCGCGGCTCGTTGAGAACGAAATTGCGCAGGCATTCATCCTCGGCGATCCAGCGGCTCTGCGCCCAGAGGGTTTCTCCCGGTGGCGGCTCCACGCCGCCCACGATCACATCCCCAACCTCGCCCTCTGCATGGGCGGAAATCACCTTGATGGTCCAGCTGCTTCTCATCGCGAGCCCTCTGCCTCGATCGCGCCCCGAAAGTGTAGACGCCCCCGCAAATCAATGCGAGGGCGTCGATCTTGTAAAGCTCTTGGCTCGGACGTCAGCCCTTTCCGAGCGACCACCAGCCGCGCTTCTTCGGCGCGGGCGGCGTGTCGGACTTGGCCTTGTCGGCTGGCTTGTCAGCCTTCTCGTCTTTCGGTTCCGGCGCCTTGTCCGCACCGTTTTTCTCCGCCTTCGGAGCGTCAGCCTTGGGGGCCTCTTCCTGTTTGGCAGTTTCCGCTATCGGTTCGGCCTTCTTGGCGCGGCTGCGCGGGGCGCGCTTGGGCTTATCCTCAGGCTTATCCTCGGTCTTTTCCGCCTCGGGCTTGTCACCATCGGCAGGCTTGGCCTCGGTGGCCTCCTCCGTCTTCGCCTTGGCGGAGCGGGAGCGCGGGGCGGGCTTGGGTTTTTCCTCGGCTGCGGCTGGCGTCTCACCTTCGGTTTTCGCCTTGGTGCTCCGGCTACGCGGGGCGCGCTTGGGCTTGTCTTCCTGAGAAGAGGCCGCCGCCGTCTCACCGGCCGGTTCGTCGGCTTTCTTCTTGCGCGTGCGGCTGACCGTCTTCCTGGGCTTTTCACCCTCGGCCTCGGCCTCAGCTTTGTCCTCGGGCCGGTCTTTGGACTTGTCCTCGGACACGTCCTCGGGCTTGCTCGCCTCGCCCTTGCCGTCATCAGCCTGCTGCTGCGCCTGATCGCCCTCACCCTGGTTCGATCCGCCGCCCTTGCCGCGACGGCGCCGACGCCTGCGGCGCTTCTTGGGCTTGTCCTCGCCGCCCTCTTCGGAGGCCGGGGATGCCGCCTCGCGGGGTTGCTCCTCGGCAGCCTCCGCTTCATCCTTGTCGATGTCGTCCATCAGCGCCGTCGTGGCGGAGATGACAGGCGCTTCCACTTCCTTCACGTTGCGCGTGGCCGTCTTGAACTTCTCCATCGAGAAATCAGGGCTGATGAGCATGGGATCGCCCTCGATCCTGACGGACATGCCATAGCGTTCCTCGATCTGCGCAATATGCTCGCGCTTCTGGTTGATCAGGAAATTGGCAATGCCCACCGGGCACTTGACCAAGACTTCACGTGTGCGACGGCGCGTGCCCTCTTCCTCGATCTGGCGCAGGATGCTCAGTGACAGGCTGTCGTCCGAGCGGATCAGCCCGGTGCCGTGGCAGGAAGGGCACGGCTGGGTTGTCGCCTCGAGCATGCCGGGGCGCAGGCGCTGGCGGCTCATCTCCATCAGCCCGAAGCCCGAGATGCGGCCCACCTGGATGCGCGCGCGGTCGGTCTTGAGCTTGTCCTTCATCATCTTTTCGACCTTGGCGTTGTTCTTGCGCTCGTCCATGTCGATGAAGTCGATCACGATCAGCCCGGCAAGGTCGCGCAGGCGCAGCTGGCGCGCCACTTCCTCGGCGGCTTCGAGGTTGGTCTTCGTCGCGGTCTCCTCGATCGAGCCTTCCTTGGTGGCCCGCCCGGAGTTCACGTCGATCGCGACAAGCGCCTCGGTCACGCCGATCACGATGTAACCACCGGACTTGAGCTGGACCGTCGGATTGAACATGCCCGCCAGGTAGCTTTCCACCTGGAAGCGCGCGAAGAGCGGCAGGCTGTCCTCGTAGCGTTTCACGTTCTTGGCGTGGGACGGCATGATCATCTTCATGAAGTCCTTGGCGATGCGGTAGCCGCGCTCGCCCTCCACCAGAACCTCGTCGATCTCGCGGCTGTAAAGATCACGGATGGTGCGCTTGATCAGGTCACCCTCCTCGTAGATCTTCGCCGGCGCCGTCGATTTCAGCGTCAGTTCGCGAATCTGCTCCCAGAGCCGCTGGAGATATTCATAGTCGCGCTTGATCTCGGTCTTGGTGCGTTTGGCGCCCGCCGTGCGCACGATGAGCCCCGCGCCCTGCGGCACGGTGATCTCGCCGGCGATCTGCTTGAGCTTCTTGCGGTCAGCCGCGTTGGTGATCTTGCGGGAAATGCCCCCCCCGCGCGCCGTGTTGGGCATGAGCACGCAGTAGCGCCCGGCAAGGCTCAGGTAGGTCGTCAGCGCCGCGCCCTTGTTGCCGCGCTCCTCCTTGACCACCTGCACCAGCAGGATCTGGCGCACCTTGATGACTTCCTGGATCTTGTAACGCTTGGGCTGCGGCTTGCGCGGCGGGCGGATGTCCTCATGGTCGTCGTCATCGGCGACCGCCTCGATGCTGTCGTCCTTGGCGCTGGCGTCCTTCTTGCGGCGGCG
>JAWLEL010000172.1:0-5856 GCA_041686165.1 Lentibacter sp. | reverse complement strand
CGCACGCGGCGGTTCTCGCGGCGGCGCCGACCCGAGGCCAGAGGCGCGCCAGTGTTCGATCACGTAGGTGTTGCGCCACTGCGGCCGCGCATCTGCAGGAATCACCTGCACACCGGCTGGAAAGAACGCCGCGCAGACAGGGGCGCCATGCCCGGTTTGCGCCGTCTCGCAACAGTCCATCATCGGCGCACTCATGGCAGCCAGAACATCCTGTTCCGCGCGCCCTTCATGCGCCAGCATGAGCTGGGCATGAAAAAGCATCGCGGCGAGCGCGGCCCAAGTAAGCAAAGCCTGTCTCATGTCCAAAGCTTAGACAGACGCCCGAGGCGACTCAAGCCAAGGCGTGCGCCGCATTAATTAATTTTGTATGACCGCCAACGCCACTGCCCCGGTGCACAGGGCGGTGCACAGGGTGGTGCACGCGAGTCATACCGGTCCGATCAGGGGCCAGATCCCGTTAACCACACCGCGCGCAGTGGCTCCCCGGCCCTCAGGGCCCAAGATATGCGCGCAACGCCTCGGGCGGATCGGCGAAGATCTCCGCGGTCTCCTGCGGCGCTGCCGCACGCCCGTCAGCGACAACGACGACCTCCTCGGCAAAGCGCTTCACATCATTCGGATCATGGCTCACCATCAGGACAGTCGACCGGCGCTCCCCTGCGATTTCTCTCACCAGATCAAGCATTTCCGCCTTGAGCGCCGGCCCGAGCGCGGCAAAGGGCTCGTCCAGCGCAAGGATCGGACGGTCCTGCACCAGCGCGCGCGCCAACGCCGCGCGGCTCTGCTGCCCGCCCGAGAGCTGCGCGGGTCTCCGGGAGTCCATGCCGCGAAGGCCGACCCGCTCCAGGGCGCGCATCACCTCCGCTTTCTGCGCAGCACTCAGCTTTAAGGCCGGGTTAACCCCCAAGGCGACATTCTCGTAAACGCTTAGATGCGGGAAAAGATTCCCCTCCTGGAAGATCATCGCCACCGGCCGCGCCCCGGGGGACAATCCGGTTATGTCTTCGCCCTGCCAGCGGAGCTGCCCCGCCTCGGGCACCAGAAAGCCCGCCACCAGCGCGAGCAACGTCGACTTGCCCGCACCCGAAGGCCCGATCACGGCAACGCGCCGCTCCGGCACGATCTGCATGTCCGCGCGCAGGCTGAAATCGCCCAGCCGCAAGGTGATCTCGTCGAACTCAAGCGCCACGGCGCCCTCCCCAATCAAACAAGGCAAACAGGCCGAAACTCAGCAGCAGCAGAAGCAAACCCGCCCCCGCCGCATCCTGCATCCGGTAGGCCCCCATCAAACGATAGACCTCGAGCGGCAATGTCGCGCGCTCGGGGTCCGCGAACAAGGCGATGACGCCAAGGTCTCCCATCGAAAGCGCCGCCGAAAGCCCCGCCGCGAAGCCGATCGCCCCGCGCATCTGCGGCCAGATCAGATACCTCATCCGCGCCCGCCCGCGCATCCCCAGCGTGTCCGCCAGCCGCCCGAAATCGCGCTCTGTCCGGGCATATTCTGGCGCAATGACACGCAGGGCGAAAGGCAGCGCCATCAAGGCGTTGACCAGCGCCGTCACGGGCAAGGCCAGCGCAGCAGGGCTGATGAGCGGGTTGATCAGGATGAACGCCCCGGTGCCCAGCACCAAGGGCGAGATCGCCAGCCCCAGGATGCCCGCCATCTCGCCCCAGTTCCGGCGGACCGAGGCCAGGGCAAGCGCCGCCGCCACGCAAAGCGCCGTCGAGGCCAAAGCCACGCCGAGCGATGCAAGCGCCGCGCGCCAGACTTGCGGCGGCAGGCTCGCGAGCGTCGGCAGCCCCCTCAACGCGACCATCGCCAGGGGCAACAGGACAAACAACGCCGCCAGCGCCAGAAGCCCGGCATCCAAAGCCCTGTATCCCGGCCCTCGCGCGTCCCAACGCTCCACAATCAGCCCCCGCCCCGCGCCAAACGCCGCCACGCGCCCCAGTTTCAAGGCGACCAACCCGGCGCTGACCACCAGCGCCAGTTGCACAAGGGCCAGAAGCGCCGCGCGCGCCAGGTCGAATTCGAAGCGAAAGGCCTGGTAGATGGCAAGCTCCAGCGTCGTCGCCCGCGGCCCGCCGCCCAGCGTCAACGCCACGGCAAAACTGCTCAGGCAGATCAGGAAGATCACCAAAAGCGCCGCCGGAAGGCGCTCGCGCAGCATGGGTCCTTCGAGATACCGCATGATCTCGCGCGGCCCCATCCCGAGGTTGGCCGCCAGCCGGAATCGCTCCTGCGGGATGCTCTCCCAGCCCTGCAAAAGAAGGCGCGTCGCCAGTGGCAGGTTGAAGAAGACATGCGCCAGGACAACACCATGCAGACCATAGATCTGAATGCCCGGAAGGCCCAGGGCGTCGAGCAGGCCGTTGAGGATGCCCCCGCGTCCGAACACGGCAAGCAGCCCGAGGATCGCCACGATCACCGGCAGGATGAAAGGCGCGCCCATGAGCAGGACAAGTGCGCCCCGGCCCCGGAATCTGCGTCTGGCCAGCGCACGCGCGACAGGCACGGCCAGCGCCACACTGACAAAGGCCGACAGCACCGCCTGCACCAGCGTGAAGCGCAGCGCCGCCCAGTCCGCCGGGCCAAGGCCGCCCCAGCCGCCCGCGCGCCAGGCCACGGCGGCAATGGGCAGGCCCACCAGCATCAGGACGAGCGCAGCCGTGGCCGCGCCCGCCCATGCGCTTATCGGGACAGCGCGGCGCGCCATTCTTCCAGCGCGTCGTCGCGAACGGTCTGCGCCTCATCCTCGGACAGAAGCAGCGCCTTGGACGGCATCACCAGCGTCTCGAACCCCTCCGGCAGGCCGCCCTCGGGCGTTACGGCAGGATACATCCAGTTCGTCGTCGGGATCACGCCCTGGAAGGCCTCCGTGACCATGAATTCAAGGAAGGCATCGGCCAGCTCGGGCTGATCGCTCGCCTTGAGCTTGCCAGCCACTTCCACCTGGAGGTAATGCCCCTCCTCGAAGGCCGCCGCCGCCTTGCCCGAATCGCCCTCGGCGATCAGGTGATAGGCCGGCGATGTCGTGTAGGAGAGCACCATGTCCGCCTCGCCTTCGAGGAACAGGCCATAGGCTTCCGACCACCCCTTGGTGACCGTGACGATATTGTCCGCCAGACCCTCCCAGACCTCACCGGCTTCATCGCCATAGGCGGCCTTGACCCAGTAGAGAAGCCCGAGCCCCGGCGTCGAGGAGCGCGGGTCCTGGATGAGGATCGTCGCGTCGCTCGCGGCCAGCTCCCGGAAGCTGCCCGGCGCGTCGAAGTCCTTGTCGTGGACAAAGGCGAAATATCCCCAATCATAGGGCACGAACATCTCGTCATCCCAGGCCACCGGAAGGTCGAAATCCGCACTGACCCCATGCGCGGCAAACAGCCCCGATTCCTTGGCCAGCGCGGTGAGGTTCGTGTCCAGCCCGAGCACGACATCCGCCTCGCTGCGCTCCCCCTCAAGCCTCACGCGCGACAAGAGCGCCGCCCCGTCGGACGCGCCGACCAGCTTCAGATCACAATCGCATTGCGCCTCGAAAGCCTCCTCGATCTTCGGGCCCGGGCCCCATTCCGAGACGAAGCTGTCATAGGTATAGACAACGAGTTCAGGCTTGTCCGCTGCCGCCACACTGGCAGCGCAGGCCATAACACTCGTCGCAAATGCAAGGTTTTTCATATCTTCCTCCATATCTGCAGGCGAGCGGAGAAAGAGTGATTCATATCAACCTTCCCTCCGCCGGTCCTAACCGGTTCAGGTTCAACGGGTCCGCATCATGCGTCTCAGCTTTTCGAAAAGCCCCCCGAGGTGGGTCAAACCTATGCCTCTCCTTGATGGGTTTCAATGGCCCTTTTTCTTGCCTGAAATATCCCGGGGGGAGTTTGAGGGGGGCTGGCCCCCCTCAACGGATCGGATTGCGCGCTAGCGCAATTCGAAATAAAGCAAACCCAAAGGAGCACGGCCCATGAGCATGAACAGTTTCGGACATCTCTTCCGCATCACCACCTGGGGCGAAAGCCACGGGCCCGCGCTCGGGGCCACGATAGATGGCTGCCCGCCCGAAGTGCCGCTCACCGAGGAGATGCTGCAGGTCTGGCTCGACAAGCGCCGCCCCGGCCAGAACCGGAACACGACCCAGCGCCAGGAGGCCGACCAGGTCCGCATCCTCTCTGGCGTCTTCGAAGGCAAGACAACCGGAACGCCGATCCAGCTCATGATCGAGAACACCGACCAGCGCTCGAAGGATTACGGCGACATCGCCGAAACATTCCGCCCCGGCCATGCCGACATCACCTATCACCTCAAGTATGGCAACCGCGACTATCGCGGCGGCGGGCGCTCCTCGGCGCGCGAGACGGCCGCGCGCGTCGCTGCCGGTGGTGTTGCCCGCGCGGTGATCGCGGCCATGGCCCCCGGCCTCGAGATCAAGGGCTACATGACCCGCATGGGCGAGATGGAGATCGACCGCGCCGCGCTCGACCTCGGCGAGATCGACAACAACCCGTTCTGGATCCCGCAGGACGCGGCCACGGCGCAGGCCTGGGAAGACTACCTGACGAAGATCCGCAAGGCCAGGAACAGCGTCGGCGCCGCGATCGAGGTGATCGCGCAGGGCGTGCCCGCCGGGATCGGTGCGCCGGTCTACGCCAAGCTCGATACCGACCTTGCCGCCGCGATGATGTCGATCAACGCCGTCAAGGGCGTCGAGATCGGCGAGGGCATGGCGGCCGCCGGTCTCAAGGGCACGGACAATGCCGACGAGATCTTCATGGGCAATGACGGCCGGCCCGTCTATTCGTCGAACCACGCGGGCGGCATCCTCGGCGGCATCGCCACGGGGCAGGACCTTGTCGTCCGTTTCGCCGTCAAGCCCACTTCCTCGATCCTCAGCCCCCGCGCTTCGATCCGCAAGGATGGCTCCGCCACGGAAGTCGTCACCAAGGGCCGCCATGATCCCTGCGTCGGCATCCGCGCGGTGCCCGTGGGCGAGGCGATGATGGCCTGCGTGATCCTCGATCACATGCTGCTGCATCGCGGCCAGGTTGGCGAGAACCGGGGCAGCATAGGCTGATGATTGCCGTTCTCGGCATCACCCTGCCGATCTTCGCCGCCGTGGCCCTGGGCTATGCCTGCACGCGTGCAGGCCTGTTCAAATCCTCCGACATGGCCGTTCTCGGGCGTTTCGTCATGAGCCTTGCGCTGCCCGCGCTGCTCTTTCTCGCCGTTGCCACACGCGATTTCTCCGAGGTCTTCGATCTGCGTTACATGGCCGTCTTCGCCCTCGGCGCGCTGGCCACGATGGCGCTCGGCTTCGCGGGGTTCACGGCGGCGGGTGTCGCCCCCTCGCGCCGCGCCGTGGGGGTGATGGGCGCAACCTGCCCCAACTCCGGCTTCATCGGCTATCCTCTCATGCTCATGGCCTTCCCCGACATTGCCGGGCAGATCCTCGCGCTCAATTTTCTCGTCGAGAATTTCCTGATCATCCCGCTCTGCCTGGTGCTGTTCGAACTCGCAGAGCCGCAGGGCACGGGCCTTGGCAGGCGGCTGGCAGGCGTGATGCTCGGCGTGTTGCGCCGCCCCTTCGTGATCGCGCTGCTCGCCGGTCTTGCCGTCTCGGCGCTTGGCCTGTCGCTGCCTGCAACGCTCACGCGCACGGCGGAGATCTTCGCCCAGAGCGCCGCCGCGCTGGCGCTCTTTTCCATCGGCGGCGCGCTTGTCGGCCTGCCCCTGAAGGGCAACCGCGCCATCGCCTCGGCCACGGCTCTCTCCAAGCTGGTTCTGCATCCCGCGATGGTCTTTTGCGCGCTGCTCGCGCTCCCGCTACTGGGTTTCGCGCCGCTCACGGGCGATCTGCGCGT
>JAWLEL010000171.1:0-5869 GCA_041686165.1 Lentibacter sp. | reverse complement strand
GCCCGCAAGCAGCGCGATCTGACGCGCCTCGAGCAGCGCGCCTCGGAGGCGGGCAGGCGGCAGATGCGCCAGCTTGCCGAGCGGCTGGAGGCGGTGGACCGCTTGCGCGAGACGCTCGGCTACAAGGCCACGCTCGAGCGCGGCTATGCGGTGGTGCGCGGCGATGGTGATGTCGTCAAGACAAAGGCGGCGGCGGCGAAGGCAGGAGCGCTCGAGATCGAGTTCGCCGATGGCAAATTCGCTGTCGGATCGACGGGAGCGCGTTCGGCGCAGGGCGCTGGACCTGCCAGGAAGAAACCGCCGGAGCAAGGCTCGCTGTTCTAGAGCGCTTCGAAAAACACCAATATCGGTTTTTTCTCGTAACGCGTCAGGCGGTGTCTGCATTTCTCAGGCCCCGCCCGATGTAAGGCGGGTGGTTGCGTCGCGACCGATAGTGTTCTTGCGTTCAAGGCCCGAGGCCGCCGGGCTTCCATTGCCTGGCAGGCGCATTGGCATGGCCAATTCTGCGGGAAGGGGCCTGACAGTCCCGCCGTCTGGCGATGCTCGGTTGCGGCATTGGGCCCGGAACCTTTGACGCCCTCTCGACGGGCATCGGCCGCAGACCCTGTTCTGAATCCGACAAACCCTGTCGCAAGTAGAGGGGCGGGTGCTCCATCGCTGCTGTCTCATCGGGGGCAAGCGAAGAGGAGTGATGAGCATGACACGCGAAGGACGGGCAGGACGCAGGGGCGGCGGGCGTGCGGGCGCGGCGCTGAGGCGGGGATCCGAGGTCATCGAGCAGATGCCCTGGCGGCTTGTCCGCAACGTCGACAAGCCGACCGAGCCGCTGGACGAAGAGGGCGTCCGGGCGATTCATGATGGGGCGATGCGTATTCTCGAGGAGATCGGCATCGAGATCCTCAACGCGGAGGCACTGGAGATCTTCCGCGAAGCTGGGGCGACGATCCGCGGCGAGAACGTGCGCGTGAGCCGCGAATTCATCATGGAGATGATCGGCAAGGCACCCGCGCAGTGGACGATCACGCCGCGCAATCCCGACCGCCAGATCACCCTCGGGGGCAACTACCTCGCTTTCGGCAATGTCTCCTCACCGCCGAGCTACTGGACGATGGAAACCGGCCGCAAGATGACCGGCACGCGCGCGATGTGTGCCGACCTCATCAAGCTCAGCCAGTATTTCAACTGTATCCACTTTTGCGGTGGCTACCCCGTGGAGCCGCAGGACATCCATGCCAGCATCCGGCACCTGGACGTGCTCCATGACAAGCTCACGCTGACCGACAAGGTTGTCCACACCTACAGCCTTGGCAAGGAGCGCGTGGAGGACGCGATGGAGATGGTGCGGATCGCGGGCGGGCTGAGCCATGAGGAGTTCGAGCAGACCCCGCGCCTTTATACCAACATCAACTCCACCTCGCCGCTCAAGCATGACCAGCCGATGCTCGACGGCTGGATGCGCATGGCGCAGCGCGGCCAGGGCCTCGTGGTGACGCCTTTCACGCTGGCCGGGGCCATGGCGCCGGTGACCATGGCCGGCGCGGTGGCGCAATCCATCGCCGAGGCGCTGATCGCCGTGGCGCTGGCGCAATATATCCGGCCCGGCGTGCCCTGCGCGATCGGCACCTTCACCTCCAACGTGGACATGAAGAGCGGCGCGCCCGCCTTCGGCACACCCGAGTACATGCGCGCGACGCAGATGACCGGCCAGCTCGCCCGCTTCTACGGGCTGCCGATGCGCTCGTCGGGTGTCTGTGCGGCCAATGTCCCCGATGCGCAGGCGACCTGGGAGACCTCGAACAGCCTTTGGGCGGCGGTGCAATCGGGGAGCAACATGGTCTACCACGCGGCCGGGTGGCTCGAGGGTGGCCTTGTGGCCAGCCCGGAGAAGTTCGTCATGGATTGCGAGATTCTCCAGCATATCCAGCGCTACATGGAGCCTGCGACCTACGCCACGACCGAGGACGACATCGCCTTCGACGCGATCGCCGAAGTCGGCCAGCAAGGGCATTTCTTCGGACTGCAACATACGCAGGACCGTTACACCACGGCCTTCTACCAGCCCTTTCTGAGCGACTGGCGCAATTTCGAAGCCTGGGACGCCGCCGGGGGTATCTGGACGCCGGAGCGGGCGCATCATCTTTACAAGGAGATCGTGGCGAATTTCGAGGCGCCGCCGATGGACGCGGCGATCCGCGAGGAATTGACCGAGTTTGTCGAGCGCCGCAAGGCGGAAGGCGGCGCACCGACGGATTTCTGAGACGCAGAGAGGGGTTGCGCCGCGGCAAGCTGCGTCGCGGGGGGGCACCGCCGCGCGGCGCCTTCTCGCGCTCTTGGGCTTTGGTGTGCAGAGCCTGCCGCGGTGCACGGGTTCGAAACGGCCCTTCGGGGAGGATATTTTCAGCAAGAAAAAGGCAGGGTCGCGCGCGATTTGCGAAAGGCGCGCATGAGTTTTGACTTTTCGCGCCCGAGCCTTGGCCCTAGTCTTCGCGAGACCATGCGCAATGGGGGAGATGGGCGATGAAAGACCGGATCGAGCTGGCCATAATCGGGGCAATTGCGGGGATCGCGCTCTGGGCGTTGTTCGAGCTGCTTCCCGAGCGCGTCGACGCGCCTTTCACCGTGTTCTTCGTGCTCACCGTCGCGGCGGTATTCTTCGCGGTTCTCATGGCGCTGGTGGGGCCGGAGCGGCCGCAGCGCGCCCTGCTGCCGAGCGGAGTTCTGGCGCTGGGCAGTGGCCTCCTGGCCCTGTGGGCCGCGCATCGCTTCGCCACTCCGGAGGCCTTTTGGGGCGTGCTGAGCGGGCCGGTGGCGGTGTTCACGCTCGTCGCCGTGGCGACACCCTTCGCCGCTGCGGGCCTTGACGAAAAGGGAGGCTGGCGCAGCTATGAAAAGCTCTTCGACAGTGCCTGGGCCGTTTGCATCCGCTATGTGGCTGGGGGGCTTTTCACCGGGTTGATCCTGCTTGCACTCGTCTGGTCGGATGAGCTTCTGGGCCTTGTCGGGATCGCGTTCATCGGAGACATGCTGGAGGTGGACGCGGTGCGCTACACGCTGGTTGGCGGCGTGTTTGGTCTTGGGGTCGCCACGGTCTACGAGCTGCGCGGCCATGTCTCGCCGGTGCTGGTGCACCGGTTGCTGAGGATGTTGCTGCCGCTGCTTCTCGGTGTTGTCGTGGTCTTCATCGGGGCGCTCCCGTTCAGGGGGCTGAATGAGCTCTTCGGGCAGTTGTCGACCGCGGCAGTGCTGATGAGCGTGGCTTTTGCCGCGATCACCTTGGTGACAACGGCGCTCGATCGAGACGAGGAGAGCGCATCGCGGCTCGGGCTGATGCGGGTTTCGGTGCGGGTGATGTCGTTGTTGCTGCCCGTGCTGGTGGGGCTGGCGATCTATGCCATCTGGCTCAGGGTGGCGGCCTATGGCTGGACGCCTGACAGGGTTGCCGCAGCCTATATCGCGGCGTTTCTCGCAGCCTATGCGACCGTCTACGCGCTCGCGGCGCTCAGGGGGCGGGATTGGCAGCCAGGGCTCAGGCGGGGCAATCTTTACATGGCGCTCGCGGTCTGTGCGGGGGCGGCACTCTGGCTGACCCCGGTGATGGACGCGCAGCGGATTTCGGCGCAGAGCCAGCTGGCCCGCTTCGAGGCGGGCACCGGGGAGGACGCCCTTGCGCTCTACGAGCTGGCGCAGGAATGGGGCCATTCGGGCGAGGCTGCACTCGAACAAATCGCGGCGGGCGCGGATGAGACGCTGGCAGCGCGGATTGCGCTGGCGCGCGCGGCCCAAACCGAGGCGGAGTACCGGCGCAAGAGCCGCGATGAGGGCTTGTCGGTGCGGCGCGACGAACTTGCGCAGAAGATGATCATTCGTCCCGAGGATGCAGACCTCGATGGGCTTCTGGGGCGGCTTAGGGCACATGCGCTCTCGGCGCTCGAACGTGCCTGCCCCGAGGCCGATACGCCCGGCTGTGTCATCATCCTGACGGAGCCCAGCGCTGGGCTCTACGGGCTGGAATTCGGGTATGTCGTGACGCGCGACAGGCAATTTGCCCTGGTCGAGCGCAGTGGTGAGCTTCGGGCCGTCAGCGCGAGGGCGCTGGGTGATAAGGGAGATTTCACGGCGCTGCCGCAGGACGCCTTCGAGCGGATCGTCGCGGGCGAATACCGCATCGAGACGGTGACGCGCACAGGGCTGCGCATCGGTGATGCGGTTATTCTTCCTTACAATTGATACTATTGAGGCGATATTAACTTCACCCCGTGCAGGATGCTCCAAACGAAGGAAACGGGGCAGATGCACGGGCTGATCAACAACACGATCCAACGCTTTGCGCAGGATGCATATAGCCCGGCGCTCTGGCAGGCGGCGGCTGAGGCGGCGCAGTTGGGCTTCGAGGAGTTCGAGGCCATGCTCAGCTATGACGCGGACGTGACAGAGCGTATTCTCAAGGCATTGAGCGAGGAGCTGGCATTGCCGCGGGATGCGGTGCTCGAAGACATCGGAACCTACCTCGTGAGCCATGAGAACTCCGAACGTGTCCGGCGGCTCCTGCGCTTCGGTGGGGTGAGCTTCGTGGAATTCCTGCACTCGCTCGACGAACTGCCGGACCGGGCGCGTCTTGCGGTGGATGATCTCGTCTTGCCGCGGCTCGAGCTGCGAGAGCATGCGGCAGATCGGTTCAGCCTCACGGTGATGACGCAGATACCCGGCTTCGGCGCCGTGATGCTCGGGGTGCTCAGGGCGATGGCAGACGATTACGGCGCGCTGGTTTTCCTGGAATACGCGCCGGGGACACAGGGTGTGGAGAATATCGACATACAGATCATCGAAACGGCCTTCGCGGCAGGGCGGGGCTTCGAGCTGGGAGCACCGGCTGGATGAACGGGATCTACCCGCTTGCAGGCCGGGAGATAGGCCCGGAAAACGGCACGCAGGCGCCTGTCGCCCTGCTCGATCAGTTCTGTCCGATGCACCTGGTGTTGAATGGATCAGGGCATGTCACCCATGCCGGACCGACACTTCAGAAGCTGCGCCCGTGCGAGGCGTTGGTCGGGCGGCGATTTCTCGAGGTGTTCGAGGTCAGGCGACCGCATGCGATCACGACGATGAAAGCGTTACTCGACTGTGCCGGGCCGAAGCTGCGCCTGCGGTTCAGGGATGCGCCGAGGACGGATCTCAAGGGGGTGCTGTCGCCCTTGCCCGATGGTGGCGCAGTGGTCAATCTGGGCTTCGGAATCTCGATCATTGATGCGGTGCGTGATTATGCGCTTGTCAGTTCCGATTTCTCGGCGACCGATCTGGCCATGGAGCTGCTTTACCTCGTCGAAGCGAAATCGGCGGCGATGGAGGCCTCGCGCAAGCTGAACCTGCGCTTGCAGGACGCGATGATCGCGGCCAAGGAGCAAGCCTATACCGACGGGCTGACCGGGCTTGGGAACCGTCGGGCGATGGAGCATGTCCTGGGCAGGCTGACGGAACGTGGCGCGCCCTTCGCGCTGATGCAGATCGACCTGGATTTCTTCAAGGCGGTGAATGACACGCTTGGCCATGCGGCGGGCGACCAGGTGCTTGGAACAGTGGCGCGCATCCTGACAATGCAGACCCGTGAGGAGGACACGATTGCCCGTATCGGAGGCGATGAGTTCGTCATCCTCTTTGACGGGCTGACGGATGAAAAAGCGCTCGAGCGGACGGCGCTGCGAATCATCGAGGCGCTGGAGGAGCCAATCGCCTTCGGGGATGAGCTATGCCGCATTTCGGCGAGCTGCGGCACGGTGCTGTCTGACGATTATGCGACACCGGAGGCCAGCCGCATGCTGGAGGACGCCGACATTGCGCTCTACGCTTCCAAGCATGCCGGCCGCGCGCAGCA
>JAWLEL010000170.1:0-5888 GCA_041686165.1 Lentibacter sp. | reverse complement strand
ACGGACCGCGCGTTCAAACTTTTGGGCATATTTTTCCCCGCCGTATAGTCCGCGGATGTCGCATTGAGTTCGAGGCCGAACCCGAGGTTGGGTGTGGCGTGATACAGGCCGCGAAGGCCGAAGATCGTTCCGCTGTCCGTATCGTAAGGGTCGTGAGCGCTTTCGAGATTGTCTTCGAATCGCACGCCGCCGAAGGCTTCTGCCGAGAACTCCTGCGCCGCTGCGGGCAGCGCGGCGACAGAGAAGATGGCCGCTGTCGCGCTGACGATCCAGTTGGGTGACATTGAACCTCCCTAAGATATCCGAATGTTTCGAGCGTATAAGTAACCGTGCCAGCCATGCGCGGCCCCGTTCACCTGGAGGGGATGGGGCGTTTTTTCCAAGATGAAATGCGCGCAATATTCCGAGCGACGTGCCTGAGCGGAGCGCGCAGGAAGGCCATGCATTCATCGGTGCTGGCCCCGTTTGCCGGGCACATCCGGTTTCAAGGGGCCGACAGGCCTGCGAGGGGTTGCGAGGGCGGCAGGATCACCTGGTCAATTTATCGGAAAAGGTAAGGCGAGTAGTTGACTAATAATACAACTTATAGTTGTATTTGGGCATCTGCATTACTGACTTGGGGAAGAAAATGTTCAACAGAATCGTCATCAACGACCGGAACCGCGGCCAATACGGCGCGCTGGTGCAGGAGCAGCTGCGCCAGCGGCGCGTGCTTTTTCACGAAGAGCTGGGCTGGGATATTCCGCGCTCGGAGCATATCGAGCAGGATCAATACGACCGCGCGGAAACCGTCTACGTGATCGTCGAGAGGGACGGCGACGTGGAAGCCTATGCGCGGCTCATGCCGACCGTGGCGAGTGTGCGCTACGGGCAGACGGAGTTCAGCTATCTCACGCGCGATGCCACGCTCGGCCTGCTGCCGGGCATTCCGCCGCATATCCTTGGCGGGCGCACGGCGCCGCAAAGCGAATCCGTCTGGGAAGTGAGCCGTGTCGAAGCCTCGAGCAAGGCGGCGCTGGTCAAGCTGTTCGAGACGGTCGCGGAATATGCCAGGGCCGCAGACGTGGACGAGCTCATCACCTTCACGCGCAAGAATTTCGACAGGATCGTGCGCGGCCTCGGTTATGATGCCTCGGTGCTGGGCGAGCCCGTGCAATATGGCGGAAAGCCTTACTGCGCGATCAGCATGTCCCTCGGAGCGCATCAGCCGCAGGAGCGCAAGGCGGCGGCGGAGCTCAGGATGGCGAGCTGATCCGGCGTGTTTCTGAGGCTTGCGCCAGCTATCCGGTTGACACTCGGTCCCAAGGGCCCAAACATGCCCGCATGGAGAAAACTGCTGACCTGAAGAACAGCCTGCGCGAGGTGCGGGACATAGCCGATCTCGGAGTGGTGATGGCCGATGGCTGCCGCCTTTCGGTGCGGGCCTGGATCCCCGAGGATGCCGAGGCGCGCCCCGTTCCGGCCATTGTCGAGCATCTGCCCTATCGCAAGCGCGACGGGACGACCGCGCGCGACGAGATAAGCCATCCGTGGATGGCTGCGCGGGGCTATGCCGTGTTGCGCGTGGACATGCGCGGCAACGGCGACAGCCATGGGCTGATGGAGGATGAATACACCCAGCAGGAGCTGGACGATGCCGTCGAAGTGATCAACTGGGCCGCAAGCCAGCCCTGGTGCACCGGCAATGTCGGCATGCAGGGGATCAGCTGGGGCGGGTTCAACGGCCTTCAGGTCGCCGCGATGGCCCCCGAGCCGCTCAAGGCGATCATCACGCTGTGTTCCACGGTCGATCGCTTCGCGGACGACATTCACTACAAGGGCGGCTGCCTGCTCAACGAGAACCTGGCCTGGTCCTCGACCATGTGGGCCTATTCCTCCCGTCCGCCGGATCCGGCCCTGCGCGATGACTGGCGCGAGGTCTGGATGGAGCGGCTTGAGGCGGAGCCCTTCCTGATCTCGACATGGCTGCGCCACCAGAGGCGGGATGCCTACTGGGAGCATGGCTCGGTCTGCGAGGATTATTCGGCCATCAAGGCCAAGGTGCTGGCGATCAGCGGCTGGGCCGATGGCTACAAGAACACCGTTCCGGCGCTGGTGGAGAATATCGAGGGGGCCAAGGGGATTCTCGGGCCCTGGGTGCATCTTTATCCGCATATCGCCGTGCCGGAGCCGCGGATCGGCTTCCTGCAGGAGGCCAAGCGCTGGTGGGACCGCTGGCTGAAAGGCGAGGAGACGGGTGTCGAGGACGACCCCGCGATGCGCATGTATCTGATGGAAGGCCATGCGCCGAACCGGACCAACCAGCCCCGTGCGGGGCTGTGGATCGCCGATGAGCAGACGGGCGGCGAGATGCGCCCCCTTGCGCTGGGCGCGGGCGGCCAGCTTGGTGGCGCGGCAGGCGACATCTCGGTGCGCGTCGACAGCGATGCGACCTGCGGGCTGGGCGGCTCGGAATATTACGCGATCGGGCGCGGCCCGGAGCTGAGCGGCGACCAGCGCGGAGACGATCTGCAATCGGCGGTCTGGACGGGCGACGCGCTGGAAAGCGCCGTCGATATCGTCGGGCAGCCGAAGCTGCGGCTGCGCCTGAGCGCGGACGGGCCGCAGGGGCAGATCGCCGTCAGGCTCAATCACGTGCACCCGGACGGGCAGAGCACGCGGATCACCTACGGGGTGCTCAACCTGGCCCATCGTGACAGTCACGCGGACCCGGCGCCCATGGAGCCGGGGACGGCTTATGACGTGGAGGTCACGCTCGACCAGATCGCCTATCGCGTGCCCGAGGGGCATCGCGTCTCCGTGGCCGTTTCGACAGCCTATTGGCCGCTGATCTGGCCCGCGCCGGAGCGCACGGCGCTGACGATCACGGGCGGAGCGCTGGAGCTGCCCGAGCGCGCGGCGGCGCGGGGCGACGAATGGAGCTTCGAGCCGCCCGAGGGCGCGGAGGGCTGGCAGACAGAGGAGCTGCGCGCCCCGGAAAACATCCGCCGCGAGGAGCATGATCTCTCCACGGGGGAGGTGACGCTTATCATCGAGGATGATTTCGGCAAGCGACGCGACCTGGCGCATGGGCTCGTCAGCGGGGGCGTCAGCCGGGAACGCTGGACGATTCGCCCCGACGATCCGCTCTCGGCCCACGGCGAGACCCACTGGACCGAGGAAACCGAGCGCGAGGGGCAGGCCCTGCGCACGGAAACATATGCCCGGATGTGGAGCGATGAGGACTACTTCCATCTCGGCGGTCGACTCGAGGCTTATGAGAACGGTATACTGGTTTACGAGAGGGACGTGGCCGACAAGATCGCAAGGGACCATCTGTAGGGGGCTTTGACGTATCGGCGAAAAATACCTTGCCCTGCTTTGGGGCATAGGCTTTTATTGACTGGGAAATCAAAAAAAACACGGGACATCCGACCCGCTGGGACAAGAACGCAACAAGGAGACGACTATGAAAGATCAACTCGACTATCTGAAAGCCAACGCGGCGCTGGGCCGTATTTCGCGCCGGGAATTCTTCGGCCGCGCGGCGGCGCTGGGCGTGACGGCGGCAGCGGCGAACACCATGCTGGCCGATGCGGTTTACGCAGCCGGCCCGCAAAAGGGCGGCACCATCAAGGTCGGCATCCAGGGCGGTGGCTCGGGCGACAGCCTCGATCCGGCGCTGGCCGCGAACGCGACGATGTCGCAGATCGTGCGCCTCTGGGGCGAGCCGCTTGTCGAGCTGGCCGATGGCGGCGGGCTTCAGGGCAAGGTGGCCGAGAGCTACTCCTCCTCGCCCGACGCCAAGACCTGGACCTTCAAGATCCGTCCGGACATCACCTTCTCCAACGGCAAGACCGTGACGGCGGAAGATGCGCTGGCCACGATCGATCGCCATTCGGGCGAAGACACGAAGTCAGGCGCCCTCGGCCTTCTGCGCGGCATCAAGTCCATGAGCGCGCCGGACGCCTCGACCTTCGTGATCGAGCT
This sequence comes from Lentibacter sp., assembly GCA_041686165.1. Taxonomy (GTDB): domain Bacteria; phylum Pseudomonadota; class Alphaproteobacteria; order Rhodobacterales; family Rhodobacteraceae; genus Lentibacter. The sequence goes on along the minus strand of JAWLEL010000170.1, from coordinate 1,919 downwards.
CGAGTCGGCCAACGCCGACTTGCCTTACCTCATGGCCGACTATCACCTGATGATCCAGCCCAACGGCGGCAAGGATGACCCGACCGCCTGCATCGGCACGGGCCCTTACACGCTGGCCTCGGCTGACATGGGCGTGCGCCTTGTTTTCGAGAAGAACCCCGACCACTGGGACAGCTCGATCGGCCATGCCTCGACCGTCGAATTGCTCGTCATCAATGACGACACCGCGCGGGTCTCGGCGCTGCAATCCGGCCAGGTGCACATGATCAACCGTGTTCCGCCCCGCACGGCCGACCTTGTCGGGCGCGCTCCGGGCATCACCATCAGAAGCAAGGCGGGCCCGGGCCACTACGTGTTCATCGCCCATGTCAACAAGGAGCCGTTCGCGAACAATGACGTGATGATGGCGCTGAAATACGGCATGAACCGCGAGGAAATGGTCGACAAGATCCTGTCCGGGTATGGCACGATGGGCAACGACACGCCGATCAACGCGTCCTACCCGCTCTACACCGAGCTCGAACAGCGCGAATACGATCCGGACAAGGCGGCCTTCCACTGGAAGAAGTCGGGCGAAACGGACCCTGTCCTGCTTCGGACCTCGGACAACTCCTTCCCGGGGGCGCCGGACGCGGCGGCACTCTTCCAGGAGAGCTGCGCGGCAGCGGGTGTTCCCATCGAGATCGAGCGCGAGCCCAATGACGGCTACTGGTCGGAAGTCTGGAACAAGCAGCCCTTCTGCACGAGCTACTGGGGCGGCCGTCCGACACAGGACCAGATGTTCACCACCGCCTACCTGAGCACGGCTGACTGGAACGACACGCGGTTCGAGAACGAGAAGTTCGACCAGCTTCTCATCGCGGCCCGTGCGGAACTCGACGAGGCCAAGCGCACGCAGATGTATGCCGACATGGGCACGCTCGTGCGCAACGAAGGCGGCCTCATCTGCCCGATGTTCAACGACTTCGTCGACGGGATGAGCGATGAAGTGGCCGGCTTCCGCGAAGGCACGCCGAGCTTCGAGCTGATGAACTTCTACGCGCCGATCGAAATGTGGGTCGCCGCATAATCATGGGTCCTGCAATGAAACTGGTGGTCCAGCGCATCGCGCTGGGCCTCCTCTTGCTCTTTCTCGTCTCGGTCCTCATCTTCGCGGGTACGCTCATTCTGCCCGGGGACGTGGCACAATCCATTCTCGGCCAGTCGGCCACGCCCGAGGCGCTCGCCAACCTGCGCGAGGAGCTGGGTGTGAACGAGCCGGCGCTCACCCGCTATTTCGAGTGGCTCGGCGGTATTCTCACCGGCGACCTGGGCACCGCGCTGACCAACGGCCAGGACATTGCCGAAAGCATCGGAAGCCGCCTTCAGAACACGCTTTTCCTGGCGTTCTGGGCCGCCGTCATCGCCGTTCCGCTGGCGATCTTCCTGGGGCTTCTCGCGGTGCGCTACCGCGACCGCTGGCCCGACAAGCTGATCTCGGGGATCACGCTCTCGACGATCTCCATTCCCGAATTCCTGATCGGCTACGTGCTGATGTATTTCGTCGGCGTGCAGCTCGGCTGGGCTCCGACCGTGGCCTCTATCTATGACAGCATGAGCCTCGGCGAAAAGCTCCATGCGATCGCGCTGCCCGTCGCCGTTCTCACGCTCGTCGTGCTGGCGCACATGATGCGGATGACGCGCGCGGCGATCCTCAACGTGATGCAGTCGGCCTATATCGAGACGGCCGAACTCAAGGGCCTGACGATGTTCAACATCATCTGGAAGCACGCCCTTCCCAATTCCATCGCGCCCATCGTCAACGTCGTGATGCTCAATCTCGCCTATCTCGTGGTGGGCGTCGTCGTGGTCGAGGTGGTCTTCACCTATCCCGGCATGGGCCAGTATCTCGTCGATCACGTCTCCAAACGCGATCTGCC
>JAWLEL010000169.1:0-5897 GCA_041686165.1 Lentibacter sp. | reverse complement strand
GGCTGGTCAAGGAAGGCGACGAGGTCAGCTCGGGCGACATCATCGCCGAGATCGAGACCGACAAGGCCACGATGGAGTTCGAGGCCGTCGATGAAGGCACCATCGGCAAGATCCTGATCGACGAGGGCACCGAGGGCGTCAAGGTGAACACGCCCATCGCCGTGCTGCTCGAAGAGGGGGAAAGCGGAGATGACATCGGCTCGACTGCGCCACCCGAGAAAAAGAGCGAGGCAGCCACGCAAGAGGCTGACGAGCCGCCCGCCCCCGCGCCGAAAGCCGAGGCCGCGCCGGCGGCCTCCGCCGGGGACACGACCCCGGCGCCCGCGGCGCCTGTCAAGGACGGCCAGCGCATCTTCGCTTCGCCGCTCGCGCGCCGGATCGCCGCCGACAAGGGGCTCGACCTCACCGAGCTGAAGGGCTCCGGACCCAAGGGCCGGATCGTCAAGGCCGACGTGGAAAGCGCAACCCCGGGCGCGGCCAAGGCGTCTGCACCCGCAGAGGCCTCCCCCGCCCCGCAAGCCACTGCCGCCGCCCCTGCCGGGCCGGACGCCGAACAGGTGCGCAAGATGTTCGACGGGCGCGAGATCGAGGAGGTCACGCTCAACGGCATGCGCAAGACAGTCGCCGCGCGCCTCACCGAGGCCAAGCAGACGATCCCGCATTTCTACCTGCGCCGCGATATCCGGCTCGATGCGCTCTTGAAATTCCGCGCCGATCTCAACGGACAGCTCGAAGCGCGCGGCGTGAAGCTCTCGGTCAATGATTTCATCATCAAGGCCTGTGCGCTGGCCCTGCAGGCGGTGCCCGAAGCCAATGCCGTCTGGGCCGGCGACCGGATCTTCAAGCTCAAACCGTCGGATGTGGGCGTGGCCGTCGCTGTCGATGACGGGCTCTTCGTCCCCGTCCTCAAGGACGCCGAGACAAAGACCCTCTCCGCGCTCTCCGGCGAGATGAAGGATCTGGCCACCCGCGCCCGCGACGGCAAGCTCGCCCCGCATGAATACATCGGCGGCAGCTTTGCGGTCTCCAATCTCGGCATGTTCGGAATCGATAATTTCGACGCCGTGATCAACCCGCCCCATGGCGCGATCCTCGCCGTCGGCGCGGGCGTCAAGAAGCCCGTCGTCGGCGAAGATGGTGATCTGACGGTGGCCACGGTCATGTCCGTGACGCTCTCGGTCGATCACCGCGTGATCGACGGCGCCCTTGGCGCGGAGCTCCTCAAGCACATCGTGGACAATCTCGAGAACCCGCTGGGCATGCTGGCCTGATCCGCGCTCCAGGCAATTATGAAGGCGCGCCCATCAAGGCGCGCTTTCTCTATTCAAGGCAGAGGCTTAAAATACGCCCTTGAAGCGCTCGGGCAGACGGTACTGCAGCGCGTAATCGGGCCGCTCGAAGTGATAGAAGCCCGTGTCGCCGCGCGGCTCGAAACTGTCGATCATCGCCTTGCGATAGCGGCTCAGATCGAAGCCTTCCTGCATCTCGTAGGCGCCGAGCGTGTCGAAGACGGCCCGGTCCTCCCCGCGCGCATCGGCGAACCAGTGCCCCCCGATCGCCGCCTCCTTCTTCGTCGCGCCGATCTCTTCGGTGATGGCGTTGCGCCGGTCCATGGCGCGGCAATACTCATCGAAATCGCAATACTTCAGATGGAAAAGATAGAGCCCCTCCGGCGCGTTGATCTTCTCGTATTGCGTGAAATGCCCGCCCCGGGCGATCTTGACGCCTGCCGAGACGATACAAGGCTTGGAGTAATGCGGCGCAAGACGCACATGCATGCGCGGCCCGAGCACCTTCCCCGCGATCGGATCGGGCTCGATGTCGATCCGGTGGATCACCTCAAGCCCCGTCGGGGTGATGACCTGCCGCTGCTTCTGCTGCCCGAGGAAATCGACAAGGCTGCCCATCTGCGGGTCCAGCACCACAAGCTCGTCCACATCGCCCACGATCACGTGGTCATGATAGGCGTTGAGCCCCTGCACGATATTGTTGAGCAGCCGCCAGCGCTTCATGTCGAAATTCTTGTGATGAAACCCGGGAATGCCGATGATGTTGCAGCCTTCCGCGCGGCTGGCCACCTCCGGATTGTGACCGTGGTTGACGATATAGCAATTCTCACGCCCGAACATCTCGCCGTAATGGGCAAGCCAGATGTCGAGGAAGAAGAGATCGTCGCGAAGCATCGTGACGGCGGCAAGTCTGGGGGCCATGGATCTGCTCGTGTTTGCTTGTTTCGCGGCAGGTTAACGCGGACATCCGGATTTGAGAATCACTTTATGCGCCGCAGGGCCAGATCGCCCAGCTTGACGGCAAGCAGCACGAAGGGCGCGCCATGCATCAGGAAGTCGAACCAGTCGATCCCGCGGCTGAGCTCACCGGCCATGAGCATCTTGAGCTTCTCCCAGACATGCGGCTCGGGGCGAAACGGCGCAAGGCCGAGAAAGCCGACAAGCAGGGCCACGACCGGCCAGGAAATGTTGCGGATTGCCTGAAGCATCTTCGTCTTTCACCCGAGATGTGGAAAGTGGCGCGGTTGACGGGGCTCGAACCCGCGACCTCCGGCGTGACAGGCCGGCACTCTAACCAACTGAGCTACAACCGCACAGCGCTCTTTCATCCGCTTCATTGGCCCGAAGCGCGGGGCTGGCAGCGATGGCGCGGTTGACGGGGCTCGAACCCGCGACCTCCGGCGTGACAGGCCGGCACTCTAACCAACTGAGCTACAACCGCCCACTGCCCGCTCCGAATGCTCGAAGCGTGAGCGCGTGTTTATGCGCAGCCCTGTCCCGCGTCAAGCGCCTAAAGCTGCTCACCGGCGCAAAAATCGTGACCCTGCGAACACGGTGCGAAACCCATCGGATCCATGGCCTCATTTCGGCCTCGACCTCGGCACATTCAAAGGCAAGACTCGGGGGAAAGGCGAAAAACAGGCCCCCTGACAGGCAAGTTCACAGGCAAGTTTCAAGCAGCCAAGGAGAGGCAAAATGCCCGCATCCAAGCCCACCGCCCCAAGGCCCGCGCCCACTCAATCGCGCGAGCGCCCGGTTTCGAGGCCGGACCCGAAGCCAGACCCGCGAAAGCCGATCATAACGGATTACGCCTCGCTCTGAGCCCCGGCACGTCCCACAGCGCGCCCCTTTCTTCTTGCTGGAAATATCCCAGGGGGGGTGTGGGGGGACAGCGTCCCCCCACCTGGTCGGATTTGCGCAGCAAATTCGACATCCCGCCCAAAAAAGAGCCGCTCCGAAATCGAAGCGGCTCATGAAAATCATCTCGCGCGGAAGGCTCAGCCCACCAGTTCGAGACCCGAGAAGAAATAGGCGATCTCTTCCTTGGCCGTGTCAGCGCCGTCCGAGCCGTGCACCGAGTTCTCGCCGATCGACAGCGCATACTCCTTGCGGATCGTGCCCTCGGCGGCTTCTTCGGGGTTGGTCGCGCCCATGACTTCGCGGTTCTTGGCGATGGCGTCTTCCCCTTCGAGAACCTGCACGACGATCGGCTCGGAGATCATGAATTCGCAAAGCTCGTCGAAGAAGGGGCGCTCCTTGTGAACGCCGTAGAATGTCTGCGCCTGTTGCAGCGTGAGCTGGATGCGCTTCTGCGCCACGATGCGCAGGCCCGCGCCTTCGAGCTTGGCGATGATCGCGCCTGTGAGGTTGCGCTTTGTTGCGTCGGGTTTGATGATGCTCAGCCTGCGTTCGACAGCCATTTCAGCATCTTTTGCCTTTGAAATCAGCGCAGACATCATGTCAGCGCAGCCGATATTGCGGCCCTGGCACCATGGGGAGGCCCAATTGAAAAGCACCAACGACGCGCGTTCAAGACGACGCAGCCACCCGGATGATCGGAGCCATCCGGGTGGCGATCCGGGCTGAATGACAGGCCGTCGAGGGCGACGGGGTCAGTCCATCACTCCTGTGTCTGTGCCTGTGCCGGTATCCATGCCCGTGTCGGCTTCGGGCGCGGGTTCGTATTCGCGTGGCCGATACACATACTCCTCAGCTTCCTCGGCTTCCTCACGGGTCAGGTCGAGCTGTATCGTATTGGCATCCCAGTCGATCTGGAGTTCGGACCAGTCAAATGCAATCTGCTTGGCACCAAATCCCAGAAATCCACCAACCGACACGACGGCGGCGCTGATCTGACCATCTTCTTCGTCGATGATCAGATCCTCGATGGATCCGATATTCTCGTTTTCGAGCGAGGTCACGCGACCGCCAAGAATCCAGTCGCCCCGCAATTCCGAAGTCTCCTGTTCCTCCACGACCACATCTTGCGCCCAGACTGGGCTGGCGGCGAGTCCGGCTGTAATGAACAAAGTCGTAATCAGACGTTTCATATCGTTCTCCCTAGCTTGTTGGCGCATCTCTCATCGCCATCGATTGAGTAAATGTAGCTTTTGTGCCACATGACTCTTAGCTGGGAACCGCATCGCACAGACGCAAATCGATCAGCAAAGCCTTGCTGTTTCTCCGCTATGAAACGGCAGGATATTGCACAGCCGTGAGCGACGCAATGAAGGCGCATCTGACTGATCTCGCCGCGCACTTGCGGCATGCGAAGGCTATGCTCCTCATCGATGACATTTCATATTCCATCGCCGGGCGGCACCTCATCGTGCATGCCTCCACCAGCATCCCCGACGACCACAAGGTGGGGATCGTAAGGCGCAACCGCACCGGCAAGGCGACGCTCTTCCGCCGGATCCGCGGCGAACTCGCGCTGGAGACGGGGCGCATCACCCTGGCCTCCCAAACCCGCATCGGCGCAAGCCCGCGAGCGTCCCGCGCCAAAGCCAGACCCGCGAAAGCCGATCATAACGGATTACGCCTCGCTCTGAGCCCCGGCACGTCCCACAGCGCGCCCCTTTCTTCTTGCTGGAAATATCCCAGGGGGGGTGTGGGGGGACAGCGTCCCCCCACCTGGTCGGATTTGCGCAGCAAATTCGACATCCCGCCCAAAAAAGAGCCGCTCCGAAATCGAAGCGGCTCATGAAAATCATCTCGCGCGGAAGGCTCAGCCCACCAGTTCGAGACCCGAGAAGAAATAGGCGATCTCTTCCTTGGCCGTGTCAGCGCCGTCCGAGCCGTGCACCGAGTTCTCGCCGATCGACAGCGCATACTCCTTGCGGATCGTGCCCTCGGCGGCTTCTTCGGGGTTGGTCGCGCCCATGACTTCGCGGTTCTTGGCGATGGCGTCTTCCCCTTCGAGAACCTGCACGACGATCGGCTCGGAGATCATGAATTCGCAAAGCTCGTCGAAGAAGGGGCGCTCCTTGTGAACGCCGTAGAATGTCTGCGCCTGTTGCAGCGTGAGCTGGATGCGCTTCTGCGCCACGATGCGCAGGCCCGCGCCTTCGAGCTTGGCGATGATCGCGCCTGTGAGGTTGCGCTTTGTTGCGTCGGGTTTGATGATCGAGAACGTGCGTTCGAGGGCCATGATATGCTCCTGCTGAGGGTTGAATTGGCGCTCTGCTACCACGCGGATCAGGGTTTGAAAAGCGCCATTAGAGCGTCTCGCCCTCAACCCGGGACATCAGGTAAAGGCGGGGCGCGCGCATCGAGCAGGCCGTGCTCTGCGCTCCGCCAAAAGCCGTGTTTCAGGTACTTGGCGGAACGCTTCAAGCCCGTTCGAGCCGCCCGATCCAGAGCGTCGCGGCCAGCCCGACAAGAGAGCTGAGCGACAGGAAGCCGAGGAGAACGTAGCCGCCCGCCTGCCCCACGGCATAGGTGCCCGTGAGGCTGGTCGCGATGGCGCCGCCGAGCACTGTCATCGCGCCCGAAAGCCCCGAGGCCGCACCCGCCAGACGCGGGTTGATCGACATCACCCCGGCATTGGCCCCCGGCAGCGTCAACCCGTTGCCAAGCCCGACGAAGACAGCCCCGCCGAAAAGCACG
>JAWLEL010000168.1:0-5911 GCA_041686165.1 Lentibacter sp. | reverse complement strand
GAACCTGACAGATCACGAGAATCCGAATTTCGAACTGCTCGAGGAAATGGAGCAGGACAATCCCCCCAATCGCGACCAGAAGACCCACAAGGCTGGGCGAATGCCGGATACGGGAGTCCAGCAACGTTCAGCAGTTGACGATACCGACTTTCATGAGCTGGAGCAGGATCGCTTTGCTGCCAAATTGGCAGGCAAGCTCTATGAAAAGGCACATATAGGCGCCTTCGATCATCTGGTGCTCGTGGCGGCGCCCTCGGTTCTCGGCGAGATACGCGAGAAGATGCACCCCGAAGTCGAAGCCAGAATCGTCTTCGAGATTCCCAAGACGCTGACAAATCACCCGCCACAAAAGATCGAAGTGATCGTGAAGGCGGATCTCGACGCGGGCTGAGGGGTGCTCGGAGAGAATTGAAAAGGCCGCCCCCGGATCATCGGGGACGGCCTTTCCAGAAACAGTATCGCCTGCAGAGCTTACTCTTCGGCGGCGTCCTCGGCTTCGAGACGGGCCTTGTCGGCCGCGCCCTTGGCGTCGGTGTCGCGATCAACGAACTCGATTATCGCCATCGGTGCCATGTCACCGTAGCGGAAACCCGCCTTCATGACGCGCACATAGCCGCCTTGACGGTCCTTGTAGCGCGGGCCGAGCACTTCAAAGAGCTTCGCGACATCCTTGTCCTGTTTGAGCTGCGCAGCGGCTTGGCGGCGTGCATGCACGTCGCCGCGCTTGCCGAGCGTGATGAGCTTTTCCACGATCGGGCGCAGTTCCTTGGCTTTCGGCAAGGTCGTCTTGATCTGCTCATGCTCGATGAGCGAACCGGCCATGTTAGAGAAGAGCGCCTTGCGGTGCTCATGGGTGCGATTGAGGCGACGATAGCCTTTTGCGTGACGCATTTTCAGTCTCCTAATATGCCCTCTACGGGCTGTTTTACTTTGTCCGGCCGCCGATGCGTGTCAGCAGCTCTCCTTGGGGCAGATGCCCTGTCGTCTCCGCCTTAATAGGCGGGCATTGACGAAGACGCGCTCAGAACGCGTCTTCGAATTTCTTGGCCAGCTCTTCGATATTGTCCGGCGGCCAGTCCTCGACATCCATACCGAGGTGCAGGCCCATGCCCGAAAGCACTTCCTTGATCTCGTTGAGCGACTTGCGACCGAAGTTCGGTGTGCGCAGCATCTCCGCTTCGGTTTTCTGGATCAGATCACCGATATAGACGATGTTGTCATTCTTGAGACAGTTGGCTGAACGCACCGAAAGCTCCAGTTCGTCCACTTTCTTGAGAAGAAGCGGGTTGAACTCGAGGCCGTCGTCCTCTTCCTGGCGGCCAGCGGACTCGGGCTCGTCGAAGTTGACGAAGATCGAAAGCTGGTCTTGCAGGATGCGCGCCGCATAAGCGATCGCGTCGTCCGGCGTGACGGAGCCGTCGGTTTCGACTTTCATGGTCAGCTTGTCATAATCGAGAACCTGGCCTTCACGTGTCGGCTGAACATCGTAGCTCACGCGCTTGACGGGCGAATAGATCGCGTCGATCGGAATGAGGCCGATGGGCGCATCTTCCGGCTTGTTCTTGTCGGCAGCCACATAGCCCTTGCCCGTGTTGACGGTCAGTTCCATGTAGACATCCGCGCCTTCGTCGAGGTGGCAGATCACGTGATCGCGGTTGAGAATCTCGATGCCCGCGCTATCCGAGATGTCACCGGCAGTGACGACGCCGGGGCCCTTGGCATTGATCGCGAGGCGCTTGGGCCCTTCAACGTCCATGCGCACCGAGACGCCTTTGAGATTGAGCACGATGTCAGTGACGTCTTCACGCACACCGGCGACGGACGAGAATTCGTGCAGTACATTGTCGATCTGAACCGAGGTGATCGCCGCGCCTTGCAGCGAGCTCATCAAAACGCGGCGCAGCGCGTTTCCAAGCGTGAGACCGAAGCCGCGCTCGAGCGGTTCTGCAGTCAGCGTTGCCTGGCGGCTTGGCTCGTTGCCCGGCTTGACGTCAAGCTGGGTTGGTTTGATCAATTCTTGCCAATTCTTATGGATCATGCGTCCCTCCATTCCTGCTTGCGGCCCCATGTCCAAAAGGCCGCAGGCTCCCGAGGTTAAAATGACGAAATGGGGCCGTGCTCACACGCAGCCCCATTGAGTAATCTATCGCTTATACGCGGCGGCGCTTGGGCGGGCGGCAGCCGTTATGCGCAATCGCCGTCACGTCACGGATCGACGTGATGTTGAAGCCGGCAGCCGCGAGCGCACGCAATGCGCTCTCACGGCCCGAACCAGGGCCCTGCACTTCGACTTCCAGCGTCTTTACGCCATGTTCCTGAGCCTTGCGGCCTGCATCGTCCGCAGCCATCTGGGCGGCGTAGGGTGTCGACTTGCGCGACCCCTTGAAGCCCATCGTGCCGGCAGACGACCAGGAGATCGCGTTGCCCTGCACGTCGGAAATCAGGATCTTGGTGTTGTTGAAGCTGGAGTTCACATGGGCGACTCCGGTTGCGATATTCTTGGAAACCTTGCGCTTCGTGCGACGGGTATCACGTGCCATTGCTCAAGCCCTCCCTTATTTCTTCTTGCCGGCGATTGCTTTCGCCGGGCCTTTGCGGGTGCGCGCATTGGTATGCGTGCGTTGGCCACGAACCGGCAGGTTCCGGCGGTGACGCAGGCCCCGGTAAGAGCCCATGTCCATGGCGCGCTTGATGTTCATCTGAACTTCGCGGCGCAGGTCGCCTTCAACCATGTAGTTGCCGTCGATGTGCTCGCGCACGGCCAGAACTTCCGCGTCCGAAAGCTCGTTGACGCGACGCGTCTGATCGATGCCCACTGCGTCGCAGATGGCCTTGGCGGATGTGTTGCCAATGCCTGTGATATAGGTGAGGGCAATCGGAACCCTCTTGCTTGTCGGGATGTTTACGCCGGCGATACGTGCCACGTGTCTCTTCCTTTCGTTGCGGTTCCGTAACTCCAGAACCTTTTTTCACAACGTAGGCCCGAGGCGTTTTCGCTCCGGGCCGCAGCTGAATTCGAGTTGGTCATCACGGCGAGCAGCGCTCGCCAGATTCGGGTCACTTACGTGAGATAGCGCGTGTTAGGGGGAATTGGCGGGGCCGTCAAGCCCTTCTCGCCATATCAGTCGAGGACCTCTGAAATCGAGGCCTTCACCTCGTCGATATCGCCCAGCCCGTCGATCGACACCAGCTGCCCCTTGGCGTGATAATATCCAATGAGCGGCGAGGTCTGCTTGTAGTAGGCCATCAGGCGCACCTTGAGGCTTTCCTCGTTGTCATCTGCACGAGCCGTGCCCCCGGCGGCAACGGCCTCTGCCGCGCGGCCAAGGATACGCTCGACAAGCACATCGTCATTGACCTGCATCTCGATGACAGCATCGAGCGTCTCGCCCTGCTCTTCGAGAAGATCACCCAGCGCATCGGCCTGAGCAAGTGTGCGCGGAAAACCGTCGAAGATGAAGCCGCCCTTCTTGTCGCCTTCCAGTTTCTCGCGAATGAGGCCGATGACAATCTCGTCGGTGACAAGTCCGCCACTGTCCATGACGGCGGCCACGCGCTTGCCCATTTCAGTGCCGGAGTTCTTGGCTTCGCGCAGCATGTCGCCGGTAGAAAGCTGGATCATGTCACGCTCTTCGACGAGCATGGCGGCTTGTGTGCCTTTGCCCGCCCCCGGCGGTCCGAGAAGTATGATATTCATCGTCTTGCTGACGCCCCCTTGCGTTTGCGCTTTCTTCCCTTGCCTGAAAGCTGCGATTTTTCAATCAGCCCTTCATACTGATGGGCGAGCAAGTGGCTCTGCACCTGCTGGATCGTGTCCATCGTTACCGAGACGACAATGAGAACCGATGTGCCGCCGAAATAAAACGGGATGGAGAACTGGCCACGCAGGATCTCGGGCAGAAGACAGACCGCCGTGAGATAACCGGCGCCAAGCACAAGCACGCGGTTGACCACGTACTCGAGGTATTCCGACGTCTTCTTGCCAGGGCGAATGCCTGGCACGAACCCATTCTGGTTCTTGAGATTATCGGCCACATCATCGGGCTTGAAGCTCACGTTGAAGGTGTAGAAGTACGCGAAGAAGACGATCATCGCCGCAAAGAAAAGCAGATAAAGCGGCTGTCCCGGACCAAAGTTGGCCAGCAGCCAGGACATGATCGGCCCCGAGGTGCTTGCCGAGGAGAAGGTGCTGATCGTCGTCGGCAACAGCAACAGGGAGCTGGCGAAGATCGCCGGGATGACACCCGACGGGTTGACCTTGACAGGCAAGTGGCTGGATCCGCCGTCATACATCTTCATGCCGACCTGGCGGCGCGGATACTGAATGTGGATCTTGCGCAGGGAACGCTCCATGAACACCACGAACATGATCACCGCGATCACCATGACGATCACCCCGATGATGACAGGTGCCCCGATCGCGCCCGAGCGGCCCTGGCTGAAGAACTGCGCCAGTGCGGCGGGAACTTCTGCGATGATCCCGACGAAGATGATGAGCGAGATGCCGTTGCCGACACCGCGCGCGGTGATCTGCTCGCCAAGCCACATCAGGAACATCGTGCCGCCGACCAGAGTGATCATGCAGCTGGAAACGAAGAACCAGAACGGCAGTTCAGCCTGCACCAGCTCGCCGCTGTAGATGCTCACCGCGAGCCCGTAGGACTGCAATGTCGCCAGCGCGACCGTGCCATAGCGGGTATACTGGTTGATCTTCTTGCGCCCTTGCTCGCCTTCTTTCTTGAGCTGCTCCAGCGAGGGCACCATGGCCGTCAGGAGCTGAACGATGATCGAGGCCGAGATATAAGGCATGATCCCGAGCGCAAAAATACCCATTCGGCCGAGGGCTCCGCCCGTGAACATCGACACCATGCCGCCGATGCCCTGCCCCGCCTGCTCCATGAACTCACGCAAAGCCGCGCCGTCGATGCCGGGCACGGGAATGAAGGTGCCGAGGCGGTAGACGATGAGCAAACCGAGGGTGAAGAGGATACGGGCTCGAAGATCGGAGGCCTTGAACAGAGCTCCCCAGCTCGTGTTTGCGGCCATTTGTTCTGCGGCAGATACCATGTGGTCTCTCTCATATACAAACGCCGCCGGAGCGTTTTCCGGCTCAGGCGGCGTTTTTGGAAAACTTGGAAGGTTATCTAAGGGCGCAAGCGCTCCGGAGCAACCTCTTATTCAGCAGCTTGCGCAGCCGTGACCTTCAGTGAGCCACCCGCTTTCTCGACAGCTTCGACCGCCGACTTGGAGGCGCCTGTCACTTCGAGGGTCAGCTTTGCGCTGATATCACCCTTGGCCAGAACGCGCACACCGTCAAGCTTGCGGCGCACGAGACCGGCTTCGATCAATGCATCTTCGGTGATCGCCGCCTTGGCATCCAGCTTCTTCTCGTCGATGAATTTCTGGATCATGCCGAGGTTGACCACGGCGAATTTCTTGCGGTTCGGCTTGTTGAACCCACGCTTGGGAAGGCGTTGGTAGATCGGCATCTGGCCGCCTTCATAGCCGTTGATGGCCACGCCCGAGCGGGACTTTTGACCCTTGATACCACGGCCGCCCATCTTGCCCATGCCGGAGCCGGGACCACGGCCAACGCGTTTGCGGGATTTCGTTGCGCCTGGATTGTCGCGCAGTTCATTGAGTTTCATGTCGCTTCTCCTTTGCCGGAAACGCCCCCGAAGCGGAACTGGGCGCACGCGGCTTTTCTTGATTGTGTGAGTCGGGCCTGTCTTGGCCACTGGGGGCGTATAATCTCAGATTTCCCGCGTTGCAAGCCCATTGACTTCCCCGCTCCCATCCCCCATATGCCGACCAAGCACCCGTGCCTGCCGCGTGAGCAGAGCGGCGCGAGATACGCGCAGCGGGGCTTTCTCTCAACGGTTCCCAATTCACGCGGGGGGTCAGATGCTCC
>JAWLEL010000167.1:0-5942 GCA_041686165.1 Lentibacter sp. | reverse complement strand
CGCGCGAGGCCCAGCGCATCGCTCACTTCGGAGAAGTAGAGCAGCGGCATGGCTGCGGAGGTGAGCTGCTCGGTGCAGCCATAGGGGTAGCGGTCGAGCTGGTTCAGAAGCCCCGCCACGTCGAACTTGGCGATCGGTCCGGCGGTGGCCATCACGCGCGCAGAGCCATCGTGGAAGCCTTCCGTCAGGGCGCCGTCCAGCGTAAGGCTGCCGCCGGCATCGAGCGTGAGGCGGCGGGTTTGCGAGACAGGCGGATCGAGCCTGCGCACCGGCAGAGTAAGTGATTTCGTGAGCGTATCGCCAGCGGGCGTCGTGAGTGTGATCCTGATGGGATGATCGCCTATCTCACCCGCGCGGAGCGGGAGGCTGACAACTTCGCGAGCACCCTCTTCGAGGGTGACGGTTGATGGCAGATCGCTGCTTGCGAGCAGGGCGGGGGCGTCGAATGAAAGCCCGACTTTGCCGGTGGGCCCGCCTGTATGGGTCATCTCGAGGCGCAGGACGCTTTCATCGCCCGGGCTGAGGAAATTCGGCAGGCTGGCGGAGAGCACGATGGGATCGCGGACGATGACATCGCGCGCGGCTGCGCCGACCCCGGAGGCAGACCAGGCCACGGCCATGACCCTGAGAGTGCCGTTGAACTCGGGCACATCGAGGGCGATCTCGGCTGTGCCGTCTTGTGAAAGCGTGATGGGTCCTTCGAAGAAGGTCACCAGATCATCAGTTGGCGGCGGGCCTTCCAGGCCCGCTTCGGCGCCGGAATCGCCACCCGAGCGAAGGCGGCCGAGCGCGCCCTTCGAGCTGTCGATGAGCCGCCCGTAGACATCGCGCAGCTCGACGCCGAGCTTGCGCTGGCTGAAATAATGCGCCTCTGGCGAGGGGGGCTCGAACCCCGTGAGTCCAAGGATCCCGGCATCGACGGCGGCGAGGGTGACATGGGCCGTCTCGCCTGCTTTCATGCCCTCTGCGCTGATATTCACTGTCAGTGACTGGCGCGGCTCGGTGACGTCCGGGGCCTCCAGCGCCACGTCCAGTTGCTTCGCGCCCGGGTCGACCTTGGCATAGGCGAGGCCGATGGACCGACGGGGCAGGAAGGCATCGCCCGTGTCCGAGGGCGTGACATGCGTTACCGAGACATAAGCGCCTGCGCCCCAGTCCTGCGTCACCTCGAGCGGGATCAGGTTCTCCCCCGCCGAGAGCGAGACCATCTGCGTGGAAATCACGGAGCCGGACATGACCTGAACCATGGCTTCGCCCGCCGCGCGGGGCAGCACGCGCAGCCGCGCCTCATCGCCCACCGCGTAGCTTTCGGCATCGAGCGAAAGCTCGAGCGTGTCGGGTGTATCGAGTGCGCCGCCGCTGCCATACCAGCCTGCATGGAATTCCTGCGAGGCGGTGACATGGGCATCGCCCGATAGCTCGACCACAAGCTCGTAGCTGCCCCAATCGACTGGCTCGCTGACGGTGCCGCGCCCGTTTTCGAGCGTGACCGCGCCGCTGCTGACCTCGGAGCGCGTGACGATCGGCTCCCATTTCCAGCGGCCATTCTGCTCATACCACTGGTAGCGCGTGTCGAGCCGGTTGAGTGTCCATCCGGCCTCTGCCTGAATCGGCTCGCGCGCGGGCGAGAGCGCGAGGATGTCGAAGCCGGCCTCGGTGCCCTCGGAGACCACGCCTTCGAACCGGGGCTTGAGCCCGACAAGCGGCGTTGCGCTTTCCACGGGACGTGTGACGCTGCGTTCGACCGGGCGGCCCGAGCCCTCGGCGACTTCCATGACAATCCGTGCTTCGAGCGGCAGGCCGCGCGCGTCGGTCTCTGGGAGAATGACGGGCAGCGAGGCTTTGCCCTGCGCATCGGTTTCAACCGATGGAAGCGAGCGGAAGATCGGCGAAAAGCGCTCGGAAGCGGGGCCGAAACTGTAGCCTGGGAAGGCATCGAGCGTGCGGTTGGCCGAAAGACGCAGGCGGCCACGCACGTCCAGCCCGGCAGCGGGCGCGCCGAAGAGATAGCGCGCCTCTACCGTCGTGGTCGCGGGCGCACCGGGCCTGAGACTTTCCCTGTCCAGCTCCACGTCATAGTCGATCCGCTCGGGCAGGAAATCCTCGACGAGTAAGCTCTGGCTGGCGAGCGCATCGCCGTCCGCTTCGCTGCGCAGCTCGAGTGTCCAGGAGCCGCGCGGTGCCGTGCTGGCGATCGGCATGGAGAAGACATGCCCGCCCGCAACGCCGTCCGAGGACAGGTGCCGCGCATATTCCACCCCGTCGGGGCGCAGAAGCACCGCCGTGAGAGGCAAGCCTTCGATGGCCTGCGCGTTGGCGTCGCGCAGGAGCGCGGTTGCGTGGACCGTATCTCCGGCGCGGTATGCGCCGCGCTCCGTGGTTGCGAAGAGGTCGATCGCGCGCGGCGCGTTGCGGCCCGCGACGCCCCTGTCTGACAAGTCGAAGGCGGGGTCGGTCAGGGACAGGAACGCCATGTCACCTTCGCCCTGCCGCGCGATGACCATGGCAGGGGCGGACCCCGAAGAACCCGCCGTGAGCGCGGCGCTGAACGCGGCCTTTCCGTCTGCGTCGGTCGTTGCGGTCCCGAGAACGCGGTTGGCGCGGGAGACGAGCTGAACCTGCGCCCCTTCGAGGGGCTGCGCGCTTTCGAGACTGCGGGTGTAAACGTGAATCCCGTCATTCCCGGCGGCCGTGGCGAGGCCGATGTCGGAAAGTACGAACCATTGCTGCGCCGTGGCACCGCGATCCTCGGTGCCGTCCGGCTTCGCGCTCATCACGTAGACGCCCGGAGGGGCATCGGCGATCGCCTCGGAAATGGGCAGACGCGTGCGCATCGTCTCGTTCAAATCGTTGCCGGTGATCCCGGTGCCGCGCCAGACTTCGTCACCGATTTCGCCGTCCAGCAGCCTTTCCTGGTAGCGAAAGAGCGGCTTGGCGAAGAGGTCTTCCTGGAAGCTGCGCAGGAGGTTGCGATCACTCACATGGCGCAGGACCAGTTCGACTTCGTCCGTGTTCACGGTCTCGACGGGCAGGGCCGCCTCGCCTCCGAGCGGCAGGATGTAGCTGCGCCCCGGGAAACTGACCGAGGCGGCGCGGTCGCGGACATAGAAACGCAGGGCGGTATCGCTGAGCAGGACTTCGCCGCTCTCGGCGGGCAGTCCCGCGCGCAGGGTGAAGGCGACGCGCTCGCCATGCGCCACGCCGGAGATGCACAGCTTGCGGCCCTCCGCGGAGACGGCGAGGCGCGGATCGGGCAGGGCGACGAAGCGGGCGAAGTCATCTTCGGACTTGGCAAGCTCCTCGGTGAACTCGGCGCAGATGCGCGGCTCGGCGAGATCGTTTTGCACCTCTGTATCCGCCACGCGGAAGCCATGTTTTGCCCGGGCGGATGCAAGCGCCTCGGCGATGCGCGGCTCGGCCGAGAGCGAGGCCGCCAGCTTGAGGGTGGGAATCGCATCGCTGCCACGGCCGAGACGAGGCAGGGCGTTGGCGAGCTCGAAGAGTGCCGCCGCGCGGGTGGATTCGCTCGCGCTGCGCAGGTAACTGTTGATCGCGGCGCGCAGCCCTTCATTCGCATAGCGGCGCTTTTCGGAATTCTTGTCCGGGTTCAGCGCGAGGGTCAGGCGGGCATATTCGGTCCAATGCACAGCCGCGTCGGTTTGGGCCGTCACCGCGCCCATCCAGTGCATGGCGTTGAAGGTGTCATTCGCCTCTTCCCGCGCCTGCACCGCACCGAGCATGGCCTCCACGCTCCACTGGCTGCCCGGGTGCCGCGCGGGCAGGGCCCTCGCCTGGGTCAGGGCTGCGGAGAGGTCGTAGGACCTCAGGAAGGAAAGCTCGGCGGCGCGCGTCCGGGCGGTCTCGAAGGCGGCCTGGGACCGCTGCGGCATCTCGACGGAGATCGCCCCGTCGAAGGCCGTGCGCTCTGTGATCGAGGATTTGGGAAAGCACGCGTTGGAGCGGCTGTTGAAGGTGTACCCGATGCAGCGGTCATCGTATTCGCAAGCCCGCGCGCAGGCGTCCTGCGTCGTGTCGAAGAGCTGTTGCAGATCGGTGCCGACGAAGTCGAAATCGGTGTATACGGTCTGCTTTCGCTCGGGCAGGAGCCCCTGAGCCGCGGTGAGGCCGGTCACGGACAAGACGAAAGCGAGGGCGAGAAGGACGATGCGCATGGGAGTCTCCTTGAGTCGACAGCTATCGTTGCACGGTAAGCTGCGAATAGGCAAACTCGGTGTGTCGCGGTTAATCCAATGTTCACCGCGCTGGGCGATTTTGGGGCGAGGTCGGAAGATACTGCCTTGGAGAAGCGATGAGCCTGGCGAACAAGCTGACGCAGGAACGACGTGCGCGCCTTGCCGCCGAACGGCTGCTTGAACAAAAGCAGGCCGAGCTGTTCTCGGCGAACCGCAAGATCGGCGCGCACGCCAAGAAGCTCTCGGCAGAAATAGTCGAAACGCGGGCCGAAGTGCAGACCGTGCGCGACGAGAACCAGCGCGTGAAATCCGATCTCTCGGCGGCGAACAAGAAGATCGAAATCGCCGAGCGGCGGCTCTGGGCGTCGATCGAGGCGATCGAGGACGGCTTTGCCTTTTTCAATCCCGACAGCCGCATGATCATTGCCAACAGGGCTTATCTCGCGGTCTTCGACGGGCTCGAGGAGGTGGCGCCGGGGATCACCTATATCCGGCTACTGCAACTTCTGAACGAGGAAGGCATCGTCGATATCGGGCAGGAAGCGCCGGCGGCCTGGCGCGCGCGGATGATGGAACGCTGGCAGCATCCGCAGCCGCCGCCCGAGACGATCCGGCTCTGGAACGGGGAGTATATCAAGCTTCTTGATCAGCGCGGCCATGGCGGTGACGTTGTGAGCCTGGCGCTGAATATCTCCGATACCGTGCGCTATGAGCGGGAGCTGAGTGAGGCGCGTGACAGGGCCGAGAGCGCGGCGCGGGCCAAGTCGGCCTTCCTGGCGAACATGAGCCACGAAATCCGCACGCCGATGAACGGCGTCGTGGGGATGTCCGACCTGCTTCTGGAGACCGACCTGAACGATGAGCAGACGCTCTTCGCGCGCACCATCAAGAACTCCGGCGAGGCCCTCCTCGGGATCATCAACGACGTGCTCGATTTTTCCAAGCTAGAGGCGGACAAGATGGTCATCCAGGCCGAAGCCTTCGACCTGGAAGCGACGATCCACGAGGTCCTGATGCTGGTGCAGCCCTCCGTGGCCGAAAAGCCCGTCGAGCTGGCCGTGGATTACGACATGTTCCTGCCCACGCGGTTCTATGGCGACATGGGCCGCATCAGGCAGGTTCTGACCAACCTGATCGGCAATGCGGCGAAGTTCACGGAGCAGGGACATGTCCTTGTGCGCGTCGTCGGGGTGAACGAGCTTCGCGGCGGCAAGGCCGACTTGAGAATTCTCATCGAGGATACCGGGATCGGGATACCCGGGGACAAGCTCGAACATGTCTTCGGCGAGTTCAACCAGGTCGATGATGCGCAGAACCGCGCGTTCGAAGGCACAGGGCTCGGCCTGGCGATCAGCCAGAAACTGGTCAAGGTGATGGAGGGCGACATCTGGGCCGAGTCCGAAGTCGGCAAGGGCTCGACCTTCGGCTTCAAGCTCGTGTTGCCGGCCGAGGAGGGAGCCAGCAGGGATCCGCTCGCGCGCTTCTCGGGCAAGGCCTTGCTCATGGAGACATCGACGCTTTTGGCGGAGATGACGCTGAAACAACTGGGCGCGCTGGGCTTCGAGGCGGTTCTTGCAGGGTCCACGGAGGCGCTCTTGTCTGCCTGTGACGAGACGGTGAGCCTTGTGTTGGCCGATATGGACATGGCCGGGCTCGATCTGCCGAAGGCCTTGGAGAACGCGGGCTATCGCGGACCACTCTTCCTGCTGGCGGCGCAGCTCGGCGCCTGCCGAAAGCAAGGCGACACGC
>JAWLEL010000166.1:0-5951 GCA_041686165.1 Lentibacter sp. | reverse complement strand
TTTTTTGGCTCCGGCGGTAGGGATCGGAGCCTTTAGCTCAACACACTGAAATCGCAACACTTTTCCGGAGCGACTCCTGTCCGACTCCGCAATGTGCCACGGTACGTGCCGTACTTTGTGCCAGCTGGCAAGGCCCCTCCGCGAGCACCGGGTCGGCACGCCTGACGTCGCAGCTGCCACGCGTGCCGTCTGCCCGACTCACGCCGCGGGCCGGGGCCTTGTTGTCCGTTCGGGCATTGGATACGCTCTCTCAACTGATATTCTGTGACTGGAGACATATCATGCTGCTCGTGGGGTTCGACGCCTATGGAGGGCGGGGTATCAATCCGGCCGCCGAGATCTGCCGGACTCTGGATGGCGAGACTGTGGCCGGCACGAAAATACGAAGTGCCGTCCTTCCGGTCAGCTTTGAAGGCATGACCGCAAAACTCGACACCCTGATCGAGCGGCATTCCCCGTCGGCCCTTATCTGCCTCGGGCTCTGGCCGGGCGAAGCGATGATCCGATTGGAACGGTTCGGCGTGAACCTCAATGATTTCGAGATCCCGGACAACGAGGGAGCCATCGAGCGCGGCCCGATCGAACCCGATGGGCCCGCCGCGCGCCACGCCACTCTACCGCTGGAACAGATCCGCGAGACGCTCCTCGCGGCAGGGATCCCGGCGCGCATGTCCAGCAGCGCGGGAAACTTCCTGTGCAACGCAATCCTCTACGGCGCGCTTGGCCTGCTTGAGCGTCGCGGTGCCACCCTGCCCTGCGGTTTTGTCCATCTTCCATACATGCCCGAACAGGTCGCCGGAATCCTGGAAACTCTGCGCAGCGCACAGGCCCTGGAATTGCATCAGCGCGCCGACCTGGCCTCCATGCCGCTGGACCTGTCGGCCCGGGCGATCCGCATGGCGATCGAGACCACGCTGGACAATGCCGCATGAGCGATGCTGAAATCCTTGCGCTGGACAACGTGACGAAGCGGTTCGGTGAAACGGTCACCGCCGACGGAATTTCGCTCTCCTTGCAGCACGGGGAGTTTTTCACCCTTCTGGGTCCCTCCGGTTCGGGAAAATCCACCATCCTGCGCATGATCGCCGGTCTCGAAACGCCCGACGCGGGGCGCGTCCTGCTGGAGGGGGCTGACATCACCCGAAAGCAGCCCTGGCAGCGTGGACTTGGAATGGTGTTCCAGCAATACGCCAACTTCCCGCACATGTCGGTGGCAGAGAACGTCGGTTATGGTTTGCGCCGTCAGCGCGTCACCCGGGCCAAGCGCGACGACCGTGTGGAGGAGTTGCTGAAACTGGTCGGGCTGGCCGGGTTCGGGGACCGCCGGGTGACCAACCTTTCCGGCGGTGAGCAGCAACGCGTCGCCATCGCGCGCGCGCTGGCCCCACGCCCCAAGATCCTCCTGTTGGATGAGCCGCTCTCGGCGCTCGACGAGAAGATCCGTCGCGAAATGCAGGACGAGCTACGGCGCATCCAGCAGACCACCGGCACCACCTTCATCTATGTCACCCACGACCAGGAGGAGGCGCTGACGATGAGCGACCGGATCGCGGTGCTCAACCTTGGCCATTGCGTGCAATGCGACGCGCCCGAAGCGATCTTCCGCCGGCCCCGCACCCGGTTCGTCGCCCGGTTCTTTCGCGGCTGCAACGTCGTGGAGGGCGAGCATATGGTAGAGAATGGCCAGTCGCGCCTGCGCATCGCCGGAGCCGACGTGACGCTGCCGGAGCGGTCCACTGCGCCCGAGGGCAAGGTGGGGATCGCCATCCGCGGCGAGGACGTTCTTTTGGGCACGGATGCCGACGGGTGCGACCTGGTGCTCGAGGGCCGCTTGCGCGAGCAGGTCTATCGTGGCCTCTATACCGATTACCGGCTGGAGCTGCCGGACGGACAGGGGTTGTCGGCGATGATCGGTCGGCGGCAGGACGTGTCGCCCGGAAACGCAATCCGTGTCGGATGCGCCGCCTACGCCTTGACGCCGCTGGCGGACGACTGACTTGCGTGCAGGCTGCCCGCCCTATCGGCGGGTCTGACGCGCGTCGAGCAGCGCAAGAAGACCGAGGAGCAGCAGCGTCGCGACGATCAGGATCGTCATGAGCGCGTGGAGATTGGGCGACAAGCCGACCTGCTGATATTGCGACCAAAGATATGTCTGCACCGTGTTCTGACCGCCCTGCACGACCGAGGTGCGGATCGTCTCGTTGAAAGACAGGATAAGCGAGAAGATCGCCGCGCCCAGAATGCCGGGATGGATCTGCGGCAGCTCGACCTCGAAGAACGCCTGGATCCTGTTGGCGCCCGACATGTAGGCGGCCTCGCGTTGGATTGGGTCGAAATTGGCCATCACCGTCAGGATGATGAGAAACGCGAAGGGCAGCGCCCAGATGACCTGCACCGCCGTGATCGTCAGCAGCGACGGGCTGATCCCGAGGGTCTGAAAGAACAGAGCCGTCGCGACCCCCATGGAGATTCCCGGCACGAAAAGCGGGATCAGGATCACCCCGAGCACCAGCCGGGGAATGCGCCAGACCCGGACCGCTTCCGCAGCGAGCAGCGCAAGCAGCGGCGAGATCAGCGCGACCAGAAGCCCCACGATCACCGATGTCCGGCCCGCCGCCATCAAACGGTCGTCACTCAGGATCGCCGCGTAATTGGCGAACAGGCCGCCTTCGCCGACATCGCGGAAGGAATTGATGGCCGGCGGCACCAGCGGCGCGTAGAGAAAGACAAGCACCAGCGCCACAAGGCTCCAGCCCAGAAGATTGGCAATTTTGCCGCGCGTCATGGTCATGTCCGTCCCATGATCTTGCCCAGCAGCAGTCGCAGGTCGAAGATCCGAGCCCATAGCACGATGAGTGCCAGCATCAGGATCGTGGCAACCGACGAGATCGCCGCGGCCAGCGGATAATCCAGCGTGTTGAGCGCGCTCTGGATGGTGTTGCCGAGCAGCTGGTAGCCGGTCCCGCCAAGGATCTGCGACACAGCGACCTCGCCGAAGGCACCAACGAATCCGAAGATCGCAGCCGCCACGACGCCCGGCATGGAGAGCGGCAGCACGACGCGGCGGAAGGTCGCCAACGGCCCCTCCCCCAGCATCCAGCTCGCCTCCACCAGCCGGCGGTCTATGCCCGACAAAGATAGCCAGATCGGGAACACCATGAAGGGCATGTAGGCCGTCACCAGCCCAAGGTAGACCGCGAAATCGGAAAACAGAAGCCAGTCGAGCGGACGCTCGGTGATGCCCACCGCCATGAGGCCCGTGTTGACCGGTCCGGTGCGCGACAGAAGTTCCGACCATGAAAAGGTACGCACCACGTAGTTCACCAGGAACGGCACCGCGAACAGGAACAGGACCGGTCGGACCAGCGCCGTGCGCAGCCGCGTGGCGATCAGGTAGGCGATCGGATAGGCCAGCAACAACATCACGACGGCGGCGCTGACGCCGACCCAGAGGCTGCGGAGCAGAACGTCCAGCCGCGTGCCGGAAAAGAAGGCGGCGTAATTCTCGAAACTCATCGCGGGCCGCATGCTGAAGCCGATCTTCTGCCAGAAACTGACCACCAGCGTGATCGCCAGCGGCCCGAGGATCAGGACGAAGATGAGCGCGAGCGGCGTCCCCAGAACGACGGCCCGCGCCAGTCGCGACGAATTCAGCGCGGACCGCATGCGGTCAGGCCGACTTGAAGCGCTGCCATTCCTCTTCATACGCATCGACATGCGTGGGCCAGCGGTTTTGCCAGGTTCCACCCTTTTTGAACTTGGCCTGCACACCTTCGGAGATCTCGCGCACGCGCGCGGCCTCGTCGGCGCTGAACTGGTCGGGGTGGTCGGCTGCGTATTGCACAGCCAGCGGATTGGTCAGGTACCCGCGCATGAGCGTGATCTTCGCCCCGTACCAGCCGCCGAGCATGAAATCGAGGAGCTGGTAGCTGGCCGCCAGATCCTCCTCGCTCATGTCGGGATTGTTGACGATGTAGGCCGCCATCGCCCAGAGAAGGTAGCCTTCGCGGGGCTGTGCGTAAACGGCCTCGGTGCCCTGGTCGCGCGCGGCGAAGACCATCGGCTCCCAGCAGTCGATCACGTGGACCTCGCGCGAGGTCAGAAGGTTGACTGCCTGCTCGAAGCTCGACCAGATCACCCGGAACTGTCCGGCGCGCTTCTGTTCTATCAGGAAATCGACGACCGTGCGCATCTCCTCGGGTGTCATGTCGGCCGGATCGGCGATCTGCGCCTGGCCGCTGGCGTTGAGAAACAGCGCGGTCTTCTGTCCGGCGGTGGTGTAATTGTCCTCGAGCGAGACGAACCCGCGAAACCTGGGATCGAAGAGCGCGCCATAGCTGTCCAGTTCGCCGGTCTCCTCGGGAAGATACGCGAATGAGTCGCCCTGCAAGACGGTCGGCACGCCGTAGAACCGGCCATCGAGGCCGACGAAGTCGAAGCCGGGCGTGCCTTCGGAGAGATAGTCCGAGATGTAGTCGTTGGTCTCCCAGTTGGGCATCCTCGAGGTGTCGAGCTCGCGGATCAACGCGTTCTCCACGAGGGGCTCCTGCATGCCGCCGACGATGTTGACGATGTTGAAGCTCGTACGACCGCCACCAGCAAGAAGCTGGTTGACCACCGCCGCTGGCGCGTTGCCCATGGAGACAACGTTCACGCTATGCCCGGTCGCCTCGGTGAAGCGTGACCAGTCGCCGGTGTCGCCGACGCCGATATCAGCCAATGTCAGCGCGCTGGAGGCCCAGGCCCGTGTCGCGAATGTCGAGGAGAGTGCGGCGAGGCCGGAACCTGCTGCCGCCAGTTTCAAGGCCTCACGACGATTGAGATTTGCCAATTTGGTCACGCGATTATCCTCCTGTCTTGGACAATTTTTACGTCCAGCCGCAGATGCAAATGGATCCAGTTGCCGGTGCCGGCTGCCCCCCGAGAAGGCCGGTATCAAAACAAAGTACCCAGCAATCCGATCGCATTGCAACAGGAGACTTCCCGCGACCGCAGAAGCCCGAGCCGCTGCGCGCCCGGGGCACCGTCACCTGCCGGGTCTTGCCGCACTCGCGGCAGGCGACCCGCGGGACTGCGGCATGGATGATGGCCTTGTGCTCGAAGAAACGCAGGTGTTCCCTGTTGCGCCACCTCGTGTCGTGGACCTGCTGGTCCGCAGCGCCGCATGAGGGCCTTGCCTGTCACTACTCACGGTGGTGATCTCGCGCCGGTGGCCTATCCGATCTTTCACCTGCCGCGCAAGGCGGCTCTTGGATTGATCTCATCTGCCAAGTGTCGCACCTCTTGCTCTCGGTCCCGGACCTTGTCGAGCGACAAGATCTGCTGGTCCGGCGTCCGACCCTCGACGGGATTGGTTTCGAGCTCAAGCCACTGCTCGACCAACCAGGGCAGCATCAGGTTGTAATATTCGGATTGATTGGGGTTCCGCGGGCGATATTTTGCTGGCGTCCACGGCAATCTTTCGAAGCGCTTGATATCTTTTCCACTCATTAAGGGCCCTGTCGTTGCGCCTGCAGGATGTCCGGTGAGGTGCAGAAGCGCAAGGGTGAGTAATTTGAGTGCGTTTGAGGTTTCTCGCGTGACCGTGCGGAATATTGTGTCCTTGACGCATTTCTAACGCTAGATCTGCGTGGCGGTGGGAAGGAGCTACCGAACTGTGAGACCATGGAATGGGCCAACCAGGCCTCCGTTGGCGAGTCTTGCCGCTCGGAACTGGTCATCCATTCAGCGGCGCGAAGAGATCCTGCAGTGTGGCTTCGTCCAGCAATGTCTCCGCGGTACCGCCTTCCTTGTCGAACAGGGCATCGGCCAGCGCCTGCTTGCGGGCCTGCATGTCGAGGATCTTTTCCTCGACCGTGCCGGCCGCCACGAGACGGTGCACGAAGACCGGCTTGTCCTGGCCGATCCGGTGGGTGCGGTCCATCGCCTGACGCTCGACCGCCGGGTTCCAC
>JAWLEL010000165.1:4360-5956 GCA_041686165.1 Lentibacter sp. | reverse complement strand
GGGCGCATAGGGGTCGACGAGATTTTCGAACCAGGAGAAGAGGTTTTTCATCGAAGCGGGGCCTCAGACAGGATAGGGAGCGAGAAAAGGCATGACGCGCGCCGCGCCTTGCAGGTGATACGAGCGTCAGGGCGTCAGACGATCACCCGAGCCTGTTCCAGATCCCGTAAAACATCAGTCCCTCCATGGCCGAGCCCGAGCTTAGCCCCTTTTCGCCGGAGGGTGAAGGCCTTGGTTTCGCAGCTTGCCGTGGAGGCGGCAAAGGGCGGCTGCGCGGACGAAGCGGCTATTGAGCCAAGCCGCGCATCGGCGACGCGCGCGGTGGCGATCAGACGCATGGGCTAGGCACTTTATGCCAGCCAAATCCGAACGAAATCGAAGCGATGCGCCCAGCCCAGCCAAATCGCCGCCGCGTGGGGGCGCGTCGGCGATGCGCGGCGGCCTTCGGCCTTGATTCCGCGCGGGGAAAGGCTGAATTGGGCTCGAAGCCGACCTTCGTAACCCCCCACATCTTCACCCCGCGCAGATATCCTGCAAGGCCTGCCATTCGGCCGCGCTCAGAACGGGCGTCGTCTCCCCCTGCTCCTCGGCGACCCGAAGCGCCTTCTCGGCGCGCGCGTCCGAGGGCGGGTGGCTCATGAAATAGCCCAGCCCCTCGGGCACGTCGCCCTGCTGTTCCATGATGAACTCGAAGAAGGAAGCCAGCCCCGCGCTGTCCACGCCCGCGCGCCGCATCGCCTCCAGCGCGAAGTCGTCGGCCTCGCGCTCGGCCTCGCGCGTGTAGCCCGCGTTGAGCATCTGTTCGGCAAGAAGCACGGCGATGGTGCCGCCCGAGAAATCGCCGAAGACCATCGAAAGAAGCCCCGCAGAGCCCGCTGCGCGCAGCGCGTTCTTCGTCGCGTCGCGGTTCTCCACGTGGCCGATCTCATGGGCCAGAACACCGGCCACCGCCTCGGGGCCGGACGCCTCCTCGATCAGCCCCCGCATCAGCACGACCTGTCCGCCCGGCGCAGCAAAGGCATTGACCATCTCGTGGTCGAACACCTCGATCTCAAGGTCGTAATCCATCTCGACACCGCTGGTGAGCCGCGCGGTCATCTTCTCCAGCGCCGCGCGACCCGCCGGGTTCTTGCAGGTGAGATCGGCCTGGGAGTCACCGCTCAGGAACCATGTCATCTGCCGCACCACGGCCTTGCCGAAGCTCACCTCCTTGTCGCGTGGCATCACGTAGGCCAGAGATGTCGCCATGGCTGGCAGGATCACGAAGATCATCAAGGCCACGGCGGCGGCCGCACCGATCAAGTAGGTCGCCACGCGGCTGCCCGTCCCGCGCCGCACATCGCGCCGCGTCAGCGTCGGAGCCAGCGCGCGCAGCCGCGCATTCATTTCCCCGTCGGCGATCGAAATACGCGCTTCGTGATGGCCCGTCTCGTCGGCGTCGTCGTGCAGGAGCGTGAAGGTCAACCAGCCACCCCCCGGCTGATCGGCCAGCAGGCGCAACTCGTCCAGCGGCCACTCCTCCGGCGCGCTCAGCGTTTCTCCCTCGAAGACGAGCAGCCCGCGCGCCTCGTCGAGATGCACGGTAACCCTGTGCTT
>JAWLEL010000165.1:0-4260 GCA_041686165.1 Lentibacter sp. | reverse complement strand
GCCTCAAGCATGACCAGCCTCAAGCATCAGAATGCGCCGCCCACGTCGAGGGCATCGGCAAAGCCCTCCGCGTCAACACCCTCCGCCGCCGCCCGCTGCCCGATCGCATCGAGCGCCAGCTTGTTCTGCAAGGTGAAAGTGGTGACGTAATGCGCGAGGGTCGGCTGGGTGATGAAGATGAGTGTCATCGCCCCGATGACGACAAGCGTCGCGACATAGGACACGACGCCAAGCAGCCCGGCGGCTATCAAGACATCCGGACCAAGCGCGAAAAGCGTAGTGATCACGCCGCCCAGGATAAAGATCAGGACCGCTGCGAAGATCGAAATCAGGATGGACCCGACCATCCATATCTTGATGATCTCGCCTGTCCGCGGCTCCGCATCGAAGAAGACATCACCGCCCAACGTGCGATGACCCCAGAAATAGCGCATCGCGTGGACGCGGTAATAGACCCCGCCGACCATCAGCCAGACAAACCCCACGACAAAGGCCAGGAATGCGAGCCCCCCGCTTTGCAAGCCAACGCTCGCGCCAGTTCCCAGGAACATGATCGCAAGCCCGATAAAGATATGCTTCATCGCGCCGTATAGCCTTGCCCAATGGCCGCCCTGCTCGAATTTCGCATCCCCGAACCAGCTCCGGTCGGCCATGTACTTTTCAAGCTTGAAAGACGCCAGCGGCAAGAGCAGCCCGAGCGACAGGAAGCTCAGCAGATAATAGCCGATCGCGCGGAAGGCATAGCCCCAGGCGCCCTTTTCCATCCCGAAGCGCACCCCCCGCCAGCGGGTCCGCGAAAGCTGGTAGCGCCGCGCACGATACATCGCGTAGAAAATGAGCGGCAGGACCGCCAGGATGTTGACGTAGATGAGCGCGTTGAGGGCCATCAGCCCCTCGCGCGTCTCGGGATTGAAACTGAAATTGAGGCCGGCAAAGAAAAGCAGCATCTGCACGACCCCGAGGTAGAGCGCCAGAACGACGATGGCGATGAGGAAGCCGAG
Source organism: Lentibacter sp. (assembly GCA_041686165.1). Lineage (GTDB taxonomy): Bacteria > Pseudomonadota > Alphaproteobacteria > Rhodobacterales > Rhodobacteraceae > Lentibacter. Next base: position 3,259 of record JAWLEL010000165.1, on the reverse strand, counting down.
GAATTTCTCAAGCCCCGTGCCGGTATATTCGAAGGCATCCCCGTCGCCCAACACGGAAGACCAGAGATATTTCCGGATCCGCGTCTTCGCCCAGAAGCGGTAGATGCCCAATGTCAGCAGCGTCAGAAGCGCCGTGACGATCGCCAGTGGAAAAAGCTCGCCGCGGGTCCCGCGATATTGCCCTTGAATGGAATTCCGCTCTGCCAAGAAATCTGTCCTCTCGCTAAAACCGGGGCGCGCCTCCCGCGGGACTTATCAGAGTATCCCGGGCTCTAGTCAAACTTGTAACTCTTCGGAAATCCGTAGGGTGGCCGTTTACCCACACCCGCGCGTTTGCCGAGCCATTCGCTCATGTCCGTCTCTTGCCGGGTCTTGCCGCCCCCCATGGGCCAGCTCAGCCCCTCGCTCCACTGGAACGTGGTCAGGTCCGACAGTCCGCCATCAAGCTCGAGCGCACCCTGCTTGCCGCGCGCGAGATTGTATTTCTGAAGGCGCACGCCCTTGCCACGGCCCATCTCGGGCAGCTCCGCCGTCGGGAAGACGAGGAACTTGCCGTTCTGACTCACGATCGCCACGTGATCGCCTCTCACCGGTTTGCAGATCATGGCGCGCGCGGCATCCTTGACGTTGAGAACCTGCTTTCCCGTCTTGGTCTGAGCCACGACATCGGCTTCCGGAACGATGAACCCATTGCCCTCCGAAGAGGCGACGACAAGCTTGCCCGCGGGATCGTGGATGAAGAGCGAGACGATCTCCGCCTCGTTGGGCAGATCGACCATGAGCCGCACGGGCTCTCCCATGCCGCGACCGCCGGGAAGACTCGCGGCCGCGAGCGTGTAAAAGCGCCCGTTCGAGCCCATCAGCAGAATCTTGTCGGTGGTCTCGGCGTGGAATGTAAACCGCGGCGCATCGCCATCCTTGAACTTCAGCTCGCGGCCCAGGTCGATATGGCCCGACATCGCCCGGATCCAGCCCATCTTCGAGCAGACCACGGTGATCGGCTCCCGCTCGATCATCGCCTCGAGCGGAACCTCTTCCACCTCTCCGGCCTGCGCGAAGGCGCTGCGCCGCGCGCCGCCCTCGTAGTCCTTGCCGAAGGCTTTCTTTGACTCCCTGAGCTGCTCGGCGATCCGGCCCCATTGCAGCCCCTCGTCTTCGAGCAGGTCTTCCAGCCCCGCGCGCTCCTCCATCAGCCGGTCGCGCTCGGCCACCAGCTCGATCTCCTCGAGTTTGCGCAAGGAGCGCAGGCGCATGTTGAGGATCGCGTCGACCTGGACTTCCGACAAGCCGTCCTCGCCGCCCTCGGCCGGCGGCAGATAGTCGCTCTCGTCCGTCGCACGCTTGAAATCCTGCCCCCAATCCTCGCGCATGAGCGCTGCCTTGGGTGTGTCGTCATAGCGGATGATGTCGATCACTCGGTCCAGGTTGAGGAAGGCGACGATGAAGCCTTCGAGCACTTCGAGCCGGTTGTCGATCTTTTCCATGCGGTGCCTGGAGCGCCGGATCAGCACCTCGCGACGGAAATCGAGGAAGGCGCGCAGCACCTCCTTCAGCGAGCAGACCCTGGGCGTCACCCCGTCGATCAACACGTTCATGTTGAGGCTGAAGCGTGTTTCGAGATCCGATGTGCGGAACATCATGTTCATCAGCACCTCGGGGTCCACGTTCTTCGACTTCGGCTCGAGAATGAGGCGAATGTCGTCGGCGCTCTCGTCGCGCACATCCGCAAGGATCGGCACCTTGCGCTGCTGGAGAAGCTCGGCGATCTTCTCGATCAGCTTGGATTTCTGGACCTGGTAGGGAATTTCCGTAACCACGATCTGCCACTGGCCGCGCCCCAGCTCTTCCACTTCCCACTTCGAGCGCAGGCGGAAGCTGCCCCGCCCTGTCCGGTAGGCCTGCGCGATATTCTCGGGCGGCTCGACGATGATGCCGCCAGTGGGGAAATCCGGCCCCGGAACGTAGTTGAGCAGCGTGTCGTCGCGCGCATCGGGCGTTTTTATGAGATGCAGGCAGGCATCAACCAGCTCGGCGATGTTATGGGGCGGAATATTCGTCGCCATGCCCACGGCGATCCCGCTTGCCCCGTTGGCCAGCAGATGCGGAAACTGCGCGGGAAGAACGGCGGGCTCTTCGAGGCGGCCATCGTAATTGGGCCGGAAGTCCACGGCGTTCTCGGCCAACCCTTCCAGCATGGACTCCGCCACCACGGTCATCCGCGCCTCGGTGTAACGGCTGGCCGCCGGGTTGTCGCCGTCGATATTGCCGAAGTTGCCCTGGCCGTCGACAAGCGGGTATCGGACGTTGAAATCCTGCGCCAGCCGCGCCATCGCATCATAGATCGCCGCGTCGCCATGGGGGTGGAAATCCCCCATGGTGTCGCCGCTGATCTTGGCCGACTTGAGAAAGCCGCCGCTGGAGTTCAGCCGCAAGCGGCTCATCGCGTAGAGAATGCGCCGATGCACCGGCTTGAGCCCGTCTCGCGCATCAGGCAGCGCGCGGTTCATGATCGTCGAGAGCGCATAGGTGAGATAGCGATCCCCGATCGCGCGGCTCAGCGACTCGCGCATGTCCGCCTCGGGCAGGTTTTCATCATCATCCAGAAGATCGCTCATGAGCTGTTTTCTGAATCATATTGGCGGCTTTGGGAACCCCTAAAAGCGTCAGGCGACGGAACTGAACCGGTCGCAAGGCGCTTTGAGCCGCTCGTTTGCGCAAGCCAGACCCGCAGCCTCCCGATCGTTGCGCGGCACCTTCGCAATAGGGTGTGACGCAACGTCGATTTTTTCCTTTTCAAGATGAATCACTTGCAATAGACACAGGTCACTTCGGTCCGGGCGTCACATGCCCGGATAATAGGGAACTACGGTGCGGCGCGTCCCAGACCCGCCAAGGCCGTGACTGCCCCCGCAACTGTAAGCGGTGAGCGAAGTCGGAAAATGTCACTTCTGTGTAGCGCACAGTGGGAAGACCCGGCCAAGCATCGACCCGTGAGTCAGGAGACCTGCCGAGGTGATCACCCTGTCCGGACGCGGGGCGCGTCATGGGCAACGGACCTTCCGTCGTGGTGGCATTTGCACCGCTGGCGGACTCCGTTCTTCCGCCAGTCAAACCAATGACTGCCGCACCTTTTGCGGATGGAGGACAACACATGACACGCCATACACTGGCCACCCTTATGGCGAGCACCGCCATCTTGACCACCCCCACCCTTGCACTGGCCCAGGAGCTGGCCTTCGATCTCGATCCGATCGTCGTC
>JAWLEL010000164.1:0-5989 GCA_041686165.1 Lentibacter sp. | reverse complement strand
AAGCGCCCGGCGCAGCCCTGCAAGGCTGTCCCAGGGCTGTGTCGCTTCGAGCTCGCCCGAGAGCGCGCGCAGGATCGCCCAGTTTTCCTTGGCCTCGCCCGGCGCGAAGCCTGCCCGTAGCGCAAGCTGGGGGCGCCCTTCGGTGTTGACGAAAAGCCCCTGCTCCTCGGTATAGGCCGCGCCCGGCAGGATCACGTCGGCGCGGTGCGCGCCCCGGTCGCCGTGGCTGCCCTGGTAGATGACAAACGCGCCGTCTTCGATCGCAACTTCATCGGCACCGAGATTGTAGATCACCTCCGCGCCCTCCGTGGCCGCCTTCATGCCGCCCTCCGTGACAGCACCCACATCCATCGCGCCCACGCGGCTCGCCGCGCTGTGCAGGACGAGCAGCTTGCCGCCCGATGTCTCCGTCAGCTCCATCGCCGCAGCAAGAACCGCCGCGCCGTCGGCCTCGCGCAGCGCGCCCTGGCCGATGATGACGACAGGGTTGCTGTCCGAGATGTCGTGGCTGGCCTTCACCGCCGCCTCGAGCGCGGCGCGGTCTGTGCCGACATGGTCATAGCTGTAGGTCAGGTCGACGGCCTCGCCGATCAGCCCGACTTTCGCACCCTTCGCCCAGGCCTTGCGGATGCGCGCGTTGAGCACCGGCGCTTCCACTGCCGGGTTCGTCCCGATGAGCAGGACCGCCTGAGCATCCTCGAGGTCCTCGATGCTGGCGGTGCCGACATAGCCAGAACGGTTGCCCGCGGGCAGCGCCGCGCCATCGGTGCGGCATTCGACGGATCCGCCCTGCCCCTCGATGAGCTGCTTGAGCGAGAAGGCCGCCTCGACGGGGGCCAGATCTCCCACGAGGCCGGAGAGCTTGCCCGCGCCCTTGATCTTCTCGGCGGCCAGCCCGAGCGCCTCGGGCCATGTCGCGGCGCGCAGCTTGCCATTCTCGCGCACATAGGGCTTGTCGAGACGCTGGCGGCGCAACCCGTCATAAACGAACCGCGTCTTGTCGGAAATCCATTCCTCGTTCACGCCGTCATGGTTGCGCGGCAGGATGCGCATCACTTCGCGCCCCTTCGTGTCCACGCGGATGCTGCTGCCGAGCGCGTCCATCACGTCGATCGTCTCGGTCTTGGTCAGCTCCCAGGGCCGCGCGGTGAAGGCGTAGGGCTTTGACACCAGCGCGCCCACGGGGCACAGGTCGATGATGTTGCCTTGCAGGTTGCTGTCGAGCGTCTCGCCGAGATAGGCGGTGATCTCGCTGTCCTCGCCACGGCCCGTCTGGCCCATCTGCGTGATGCCCGCGACTTCCGTGGTGAAGCGCACGCAGCGCGTGCAGGAGATGCAGCGGGTCATGTGGGTCTCGACAAGCGGGCCGAGGTCCAGATCGTCCACCGCGCGCTTGGGCTCACGGAAGCGGGAGAAATCCACGCCGTAGGCCATGGCCTGGTCCTGCAGGTCGCATTCGCCGCCCTGGTCGCAGATCGGGCAGTCGAGCGGGTGGTTGATGAGCAGGAACTCCATGACCCCCTCGCGCGCCTTCTTGACCATCGGCGAGTTGGTCTTCACGACAGGCGGCTGGCCTTCCGGCCCGGGGCGCAAGTCGCGCACCTGCATGGCGCAGGACGCGGCCGGCTTGGGCGGCCCGCCGACGACTTCGACAAGACACATCCGGCAGTTGCCCGCGATGGAGAGCCGCTCGTGATAGCAAAAGCGCGGCACTTCGATCCCGGCCTCTTCACAGGCCTGGATCAGCGTCATCGCACCGTCGACTTCGACTTCGTTGTCATCAATGATGATCTTGCGTGTATCGCTCATGTCGTCTCACTTTGCTTTCAACAGGCTGCCGATGACGCTGCCTTCCGTGATCTCGGATTTCCCGAGCTTGCACAGATCGGCGGCGCTCGTCGGATCGAGCCCTTTCGATTTCACATAGGCTTCGCCCCTCGCCCGGATGCGTGCCTTTTCCTCTTCGCTCTTGCGATAGGCATTGATCTCGTCGTTGCTGTAGCCGAGCGCGTTGGCCCGGCGCTTGACGCTCCACAGGAAGCTGAGCCCCTTGAGCGTGCGCGCCTCGATCTCATCGCATTGCTCGGAGATTTCGAGCGCCAGCCCGACCCTCAGCATCTGGTCGTCGATCTCGGCCACGTCGCGCAGCGCGGGCTTTGCCATGGCGGCACTGGCGAAAACTCCCGCCATCATCAGAACGGCTGTAAAAACGCGCATAACCATACTCCTCTCATGCAGTAACGGGGCACAAGTCGCACTTGACGCACAAGTCGCACTTGTCCCCACCCTGCGCGAGATGGTCGCCGCGGTGGCTGTTATGCAATAACAGACCGCGAAGTCGCCCGTTTGGGCGGCCATTCGCCGACCGGGCGCCTGGTATGCCAGGCCGCTCACCACGTGCTGCACCGCCCGTTCATGTAGATGTTGCCGTCCTCGGCGATCACGATGTCCTCGTCCTCCGGGCTCTGGCCATCCCAGGTGATGTCGCTGTTGCCGTAGTGCTTGATGCAGTAGCGCGTGGCTTCGACGCGCGCACCTTCACGCGCCGCTTCGGGCGCCCGCTCGGCGCTGCGCACGGAAACGGAAAACGCCGCACGGTCTTCCTTGTCAGCTTGCACGCGCGGCTTGAAGCGCACGCCGTCCTCCACGTAGCCACCGCGCGAAAACGCGCTCTTGGCCCGATCGCACCCTGCGGCCCCCGTCAGTATCAGGGCGCTCAGCCCAAGGATCATCAATCGCGTCATGGTGCCACCTCGGATTTGTTGAAGACACTGCCAGGCGCATCGCGGCGTCCGGCATTCATCATTTCGAGCTCTGCAATCTGCATTTCCATCGGTCTCCTAGAACCAGGCCTTGTCACCGTAGACGTATTCGGATTGGAATTGCTCCTCGGACTTCACCAGATAAATGATCGCCTCGATGAAGGCGATCAGCCCGACAACCAACGTTGGAATGAAAAGCAGGAGGATCCCGGCGAGCGTGCCCACCAGCATGACGACCCCTGCGGTATTCTTGCCGAGATAGAACTTGTGAATTCCCAGACCGCCGATGAACAGGGCCAGAAGCGCCGCCGCGATCCTGCTCTTCTCCCCCGAAGCCGCAGCCGGTGGGGCCATGGGATAGACCTGCACCGCAGAGCCGTCCTCGACAACGAAATCAACACGATGCCCGACACGCAAGCGCTCTGCACGCTCCATGACTTCATGCGCGCGAAATTCATAGCGCTGCCCGTCTTCGGCGCTGATGACACCGCCGGAGTGCGCGTCGTAGGATAGGACCTCGCCCTTCATGCTCTCATCCCCGTTCTCACTCCGCCGCCATGGCTTTGCCCGCGATGCGCTCTTCGATCTCGGGCCGGAAATTGCGGATGAGCCCCTGGATCGGCCAGGCCGCCGCATCGCCGAGCGCGCAGATCGTGTGGCCCTCCACCTGCTTGGTCACATCCCAGAGCATGTCGATCTCGTCGGGCGTCGCATTGCCCTGCACGAGCCGCTCCAGCACGCGCATCATCCAGCCGGTGCCCTCGCGGCAGGGCGTGCACTGGCCGCAGCTTTCGTGCTTGTAGAACTTCGCCAGCCGCCAGATCGCCTTGATCATGTCCACCGACTGATCCATCACGATCACCGCCGCTGTCCCGAGGCTCGAGCCCTTGTCCTTGAGCGCGTCGAAATCCATCACCGCATCGCGCATGTTCTCGCCGCGCACGCAAGGCACCGACGAGCCGCCCGGGATCACCGCCTTGAGGTTGTCCCAGCCGCCGCGGATGCCGCCGCAATGCTTCTCGATCAACTCCTCGAAGCTGATGCTCATCTCCTCCTCGACCACGCAGGGGCTGTTCACATGGCCGGAAATGGCGAAGATCTTCGTGCCCGCGTTGTTCTGCCGCCCGAAGGAGGAGAACCAGCTCGCCCCGCGCCGCAGGATCGTCGGCACGACGGCGATGCTCTCGACGTTGTTGACGGTCGTCGGACAGCCGTAAAGCCCCGCGCCCGCCGGGAAGGGCGGCTTCATGCGCGGCATGCCCTTCTTGCCTTCGAGGCTCTCCAGTAGCGCCGTCTCCTCGCCGCAGATATAGGCGCCTGCGCCGTGATGCAGGTAGAGGTCGAAATCCCAGCCGGACCCTGCCGCGTTCACGCCGATGAGCCCCGCGTCATAGGCCTCGTCGATCGCCGCCTGAAGCGCCTCGCGCTCGCGGATGTATTCGCCGCGGATGTAGATGTAACAGGCATGCGCGTTCATCGCGAAGCTCGCGATCAGGCAGCCCTCGATCAGCGTGTGCGGATCATGGCGCATGATCTCGCGGTCCTTGCAGGTGCCCGGCTCGGATTCGTCGGCGTTGACGACAAGATAGGCCGGACGCCCGTCGCTTTCCTTGGGCATGAAGGACCATTTGAGACCCGTCGGGAAGCCCGCGCCGCCGCGCCCGCGCAGCCCGCTGGATTTCATCTCGTCGACGATCCAGTCACGGCCCTTCTGGATGATCTTGGCGGTCCCGTCCCAATGGCCACGCGCCTGCGCGCCCTTGAGCGTGCGCTCGTGCATCCCGTAAAGGTTCGTGAAGATCCGGTCCTGATCTTTCAGCATGCTGTCTTCCTCATTCGTCCCGGCGCGCGCGCCAGATCCTTAATGTGACGATGAGCGCCCACAGAAGCGCTCCGATCGCCGCGAAATCAATCAGAAGCGCGTAACGCCCCGGCAGGCCCAGCTTGGGCCCCAGCCATTGAGCCGCGATCCAGAGCAGCATCGCACCAGCAATCACAAGAGCGACCTGCCGCCCTGCCCGCCTTTCGCGCTGTTCCTTGTCGCTGCTCACGATCACGCCTCTCTAGCCCTTTTTCTTCTTCGAGAATTCCGTCTCGCCGCCTTCAGCGAGTGTCCTCGCCTGGCTCATCCAGTCATCGCGTTCGATACGGCCCTTGAAGCGCAGGCGGCTGTCCACCCAGGCGATCTCCTCTGCGCCCCAGTTCGCGATCTGGTCGAAGTGCCAGAAACCCAGCTCGTTGAGCGTCGCTTCCAGCTTCGGCCCGACGCCGCTGATCAGCTTGAGATCGTCCGCACCCGCCTTGCGCGGCGCTTTCATCGTGCGCGGCTTCTTCTCGCCTGCGCCCTCTGCGGGCGCTTTGGCGGCAGGCTTGTCGCTCGCGGCTTTCGTGCCCGTTTTCTTGGCCGCTTTCTTGGTCGTGCCGGATTTCGCGGCCGGTTTTGCCTCGGGTGCCTTTGCCTCGGTTGGCGCGGGTTCTGGCTCCACGGGTTTGTAGCTGCCTGTTTGCACCTTGGCCTCAGCCGACTTCTCGGCCTCGGCCTTCTCGGAGGCCGCGCGCGCGGCTGCGTCCCGCGCATCCGCGTCGCCCGAGTTCGAGGCCGCACCCGCCGACCCGGCGCCAGCCGCGACGGCCGATGCGCCGCCAGCGGCCATGGCCGCCGTAGCAACGCCCGTGTCAGTCTCGCCCGCTATATCCGCCGAGGTATTCCCGGAAGCTTCGGCTTCGCTCTCGGCGCTCTTGCAGAAGGTCGCCCGCAGCACGAGGCCAAGGAAAATGGCCACTGCAAGCCCGACAAAAAATGCCGGCATCCAGCCAACAGCTTCATACGACATCAGATACGCGAGTATCCCCGCGATCACACCGATGATCCAGCAAGTCCAGCCGCAAAAGCCCAGCCCTGATCCATTTGTCATAGTTCGTCCCCCTGACAGGTTAACTTCGATATACGCTTATTGTTTTTTCTTTCGCTTCGAGAATTCCGTCTCGCCGCCTTCGGCGAGTGTCCTGGCCTGGCTCATCCAGTCGTCACGTTCGATACGGCCCTTGAACTTGAGCCGGTTGTCCACCCAGGCGATCTCCTCGGCGCCCCATTTGGCGATCTGGTCGAAATGCCAGAAGCCCAGCTCGTTGAGCGTCGCTTCCAGCTTCGGCCCGACGCCGCTGATCAGCTTGAGATCGTCCGCGCCCGCCTTGCGCGGCGCTTTCATCGTGCGCGGCTTTTTCTC
>JAWLEL010000163.1:0-5993 GCA_041686165.1 Lentibacter sp. | reverse complement strand
GGTCGTATACGCTTTCTGACCTGCGATGAAGCGATAAGGCTCATACAGGCTTCGCGAAGCATTGACGCTTCGCCGGAGAACGGCGTGCCGACAGAGACCAAGACCGAACACCTGACACTGTTTCTCAGGATCGGCCTGCTGACTGGCCAGCGGAAAGAGGCGATCCTATCCTTGCGCTGGTCGGACATCGATTTCCACAGCAACATCATCTACTGGAACCCGGTCGGTCGCCGACGGACCAAGAAGGAGCGCCCCAGCTCGAGGTTGCCTGCGCGCCTGAGAAAATACCTGTTGCGCAGGCGCAGGCGATTTCCGGAAGACGAGTTCGTCGTCACGCATCGCGGAAAGTCTCTGCAGAACATAAAGCGCGCGTTTCGAACTGCTGTTGTGGAGGCTGGCCTCGAGACCGAGGGAGACAGCAAGGTCGTTCCGCATACTCTCCGACATACCTGCGCGACCTGGCTCATGCAAAAGGGCGCGCCCAAGTGGGACGCCTGCGGCTTTCTCGGGATGACGCTCGAGACGCTCGAAAAGAACTATGGGCATCACCACCCGGACCACCAGCGAGGGGCGGCAGATGCAATCTGATGTCCGGATCATTTCCGGAAATAGATCGACACAAAGCGGAAAAAAGGAGCAGCAATATGAGTACGTACTACAATGATTACAGCAGGTTAGCCTCAGGCCCGATCCTTCGGGAGGCAGGGGCCGGAGGTTCGAATCCTCTCACTCCGACCAGATTTCCAATCTGCCTGGATGATCCTTGCATGTACGCAAGCTGTCTCTGTCAGCGCCCCCAACGGGCTGGCGCTGCCGCATTCATTTCACCCCCTTGCCTTGCGCCGCAACTCCGAAGGGGACGCGCCGTAGTGTCTGCGCATCGCGCGGGCGAGGGCGGCCGGGTTCTCATAGCCGCTGCGCAGGGCGACTTCGGCAACCGGCAAACCTCCGTCTTCCAGCAGCTTGCGCGCCGCGGAGAGGCGCAGGTGGCGATAGACGCGTCCCGGCGGCGCGCCGAGCCGCGCGCGGCATCGCCGGTCCAGCGTGCGCGGCTGACAGGACAGGGCGCTTGCCAGCGCCGCCAGATCGAGCGGACGCTCGACAGTATCGCGCATCAGCGAGAGCGCACGCCGCACCAGCGGATCATCTTCGCCGCGAATCTCGTCGGCGCCGAGCGGCGGATCGCCATGCAGGAACAGCGCCTCCACGTCCAGGCGGGTCGCGATCCCAAGGGTTTCCGAGATAAGCTCCAGGGTCAGGTCGAGCGCCGACATGGCCCCGGCGCAGGTCCAGCAGGCCCCGTCGCGCAAAACCCGCGCGCGCGCCACCTCGATATCGAGGAACTGTTCCGTGAACGCCTCGAGCAAATCCCAGTGAATGGTCGCCCTCCGGCCGCTCAGCACACCGGCTGAGGCCAGCAGCCAGGGCGCCGCGTCCAGCCCGATGATCACATCCGCCTTGCGGGCCGCATCGCTCAGGCGAAGCCGTGTCCCCGGGGTGTCGTGCCGGTCATGGTGATAGCTGGCCAGCACGAAAAGATAATCCACCTTCGGCATATCCGACAGCGCCGCGTGCGGCAGAACCTCGATCCCGCTCGACGATTGGCTCGGTTTGCCGTCGAGCGTGAGAATCTGCCAGCTATAGCCCTGTTGCCCGGTCAGCGTATTGGCTGCGCGCAATGGCTCGAGACAGTTGGCCAGGCACAGGTTGGAGAACTGGTCGAAGAGCAACAGGGCAATGCGCCGGGGCTCCTGGGAAGAATATGTCCATTTATGCATGATAAATGTCTATTACCGCAAAATGTCATCCGCAACCAACAGGCACTCTGGCCTGAGAAAAAGGAGATTGCCATGCCCCTTGAAATGAATCGCGAAATCTTCATCACCTGCGCCGTGACCGGATCAGGCAGCACGCAGGACCGCAGCCCGCATGTCCCCCGCAGCCCCGAGCAGATCGCCGACAGCGCGATCGCGGCGGCCAAGGCGGGCGCGGCGGTGGTGCATTGCCACGTGCGCGACCCCGAGACAGGCGCGCCCTCGCGCGATACCGGCCTCTTCCGCGAGGTGACCGACCGTATCCGCGACAGCGACACCGACGTCGTTCTGAACCTCACCGCAGGTATGGGCGGCGATATCGTCTTCGGCGGCACGGAAAACCCCCTGCCCCCGGCCGAGGGCACCGACATGATCGGCGCGCGCGAACGCGTCGCCCATGTCGCCGACTGCCTTCCGGAAATCTGCACGCTCGATTGCGGCACGATGAACTTCGCCGAGGCCGACTACGTGATGACCAACACGCCCGGCATGCTTCAGGCCATGGGAAAGATGATGACCGAGCTGGGCGTGAAGCCCGAGATCGAAGCCTTCGACACCGGGCATCTCTGGTATGCCAAGCAACTGGTCAAGGATGGCATCCTCGAACCCGATGCATTGGTGCAGCTCTGCATGGGCGTGCCCTGGGGCGCGCCGGACGATCTCAATACCTTCATGGCCATGGTCAACAACATCCCCGAGGACTGGACCTTCAGCGCCTTCGCACTTGGCCGCAACCAGATGCCTTACGTCGCCGCCTCGGTTCTCGCTGGTGGCAACGTGCGCGTCGGGCTGGAGGACAACCTGATGCTGGACAAGGGCGTTCTGGCCGAGAACTGGCAGCTCGTCGAGCGCGCCGCGGGCATCGTCGAGAATCTTGGAGCAAAGGTGATCGGCCCCGAAGAGGTGCGCAAGAAGCTGCGCCTGACGAAGCAGGCTCCGAAATAACGGCCGGCGCGGCTGGTCGCTGCGCTGCGGGAACAGACATGAAGGACGGAACATGAGCAAGACAGCGGCCATTATCGGCGGTGGTGTGATCGGTGGCGGATGGGCCGCGCGATTCCTTCTCAACGGCTGGGACGTGCAGGTCTTTGACCCGGACCCGGACGCCAAACGCAAGATCGACGAGGTTCTCGGGAACGCGCGCCGCGCCTTGCCGATGCTCTACGATTGCGCCCTGCCCGGGGAAGGCGCCCTGACGTTCTGCGCCAGCATTGCCGAGGCCGTGACGGCCGCGGATTGGGTGCAGGAAAGCGTGAGCGAACGGCTGGAGCTCAAACACAGGGTCTTCGCCGAGATCCAGTCCGCCAACCCCGGTGTGCTGATCGGCTCGTCCACCAGCGGCTTCATGCCCTCCCAGTTGCAGGAGGGCGCGGCGGAGCCCGGGCGGATCATGGTGACCCACCCGTTCAACCCGGTCTACCTGATGCCGCTGATCGAGGTCGTGCCCTCGCCGCTGACCGATGTGGACGCTGTCGAAGAAGCAGGCGAGATGCTCACATCTCTGGGGCTCCATCCGCTCAAGGTCCGCAAGGAGATCGACGCCCATATCGCCGACCGCTTCCTCGAAGCGGTCTGGCGCGAGGCGCTCTGGCTGGTGAAGGACGGCATCGCCACCACCGAGGAGATCGATAACGCCATCCGCTACGGCTTTGGCCTGCGCTGGGGGCAGATGGGCCTCTTCGAAACCTACCGTGTCGCGGGCGGCGAAGCGGGGATGCGGCATTTCATGGCGCAGTTCGGCCCGGCGCTAGAGTGGCCCTGGACCAAGCTGATGGATGTGCCGGAGTTCACCGATGAGCTGGTCGACATGATCGCCGATCAATCCGATGCGCAGTCGGGGCACCTGTCGATCCGCGAGCTGGAGCGCAAGCGCGACGGCAACCTCGTCGCCATGATCCGCGCGCTCAGACAGCAGGGCAACGCCGCCGGGCGGCTGGTGAATGACCATCAGCGCGCGGTAGCCAGGCTGCCCGAACCCGACGCGCCGCTGATCACCCAGGACAGGGTCGTCCCCGTCGACTGGACCGATATCAACGGCCACATGAACGAGGGCCGCTATGGCCAGCTCTTCAGCGACGCCGCCGAGGTGGTGATGGCCATGGTGGGCGCGGACGAGGAATATGTCACGCGCGGCATGAGCTATTTCACGGTGGAGACCACGGTGAAATACCTGGCCGAGACGCACGCGGGCGAGCGCGTGATCGTGGAGACCGATGTCACGGAAGGCGCGGGCAAGAAGCTGCGCTGTTTCCACACCATGAAACGCAAGAGCGACGGCGAGACCATGGCCACCTGCGACCAGCTGATGGTGCATGTGAGCCTAGAGACCCGCAGAAGCTGCCTGCCGACCGAGGACGTGGCGGCGAAGGTGGCGGAGCTGGCCGCATTGAACAAGGAGGCATGAGATGCATTTTGGACTGACCGAAGAACAGGAGATGATCGTCTCCACGGTGCGCAGCTTCGTCGAGAAGGAAATCTACCCGCATGAAGCCGAGGTCGAGCGGACAGGCGAAGTGCCCCCCGAGGTCGCCGAGAAGATCAAGCAGAAGACGATCGAGCTGGGATTCTACGCCTGCAACTTCCCCGAGGACGTGGGCGGTGCGGGGCTGAGCCACCTGGAGTTCGCGCTCGTCGAGCGCGAGCTGGGGCGCGGCTCCATGGCGCTGACGCATTTCTTCGGACGGCCCCAGAACATCCTGATGGCCTGCGAGGGCGAGCAGCGCGAGCGCTATTTGCTCCCAGCGGTGCGGGGTGAGCGGATGGACGCGCTCGCCATGACGGAGCCGGACGCGGGCTCGGACGTGCGCAGCATGAAATGCACCGCGCGCCGGGACGGCGGCGACTGGATTCTCAACGGCACCAAGCATTTCATCTCGGGCGCCGATCACGCCGATTTCGTGATCGTCTTCGTGGCCACCGGCGAGGATGACACCCCCAAGGGCCCCAAGAAACGCATCACCACCTTTCTCGTGGATCGCAGCACGCCCGGGTTCACCATACGCGAGGGCTACAACTCGGTGAGCCACCGCGGCTACAAGAACATGGTGCTGGAATTCGACGACTGCCGCCTTCCGGACGCGCAGGTTCTGGGCGAGGTGGATGGCGGCTTCGCCGTGATGAACGAATGGCTCTACGCCACGCGCATCACCGTGGCGACGATGAGCGTGGGCCGCGCGCGGCGCTGCTTCGACTGGGCGCTGGCCCATGCCGCCGAACGCAAGCAATTCGGCCAGCCCATCGGCAAGTTCCAGGGCGTGAGCTTCCAGATCGCCGACATGATCACCGAGATCGACGCCGCCGACTGGCTCACGCTGGCCTCTGCCTGGCGTCTGGACGAGGGCCTGCCCGCCAACCGCGAGATCGCGTCGGCCAAGCTCTACGCCGCCGAGATGCTCGCCCGCGTCACCGACGCGACTTTGCAGATTCACGGCGGCATGGGCCTCATGGACGACCTGCCCATCGAACGCTTCTGGCGCGATGCGCGCGTCGAGCGGATCTGGGACGGAACCAGCGAGATCCAGCGCCACATCATCAGCCGCGAGCTGCTGCGGCCCCTGGGAGCTTGAGTCCCGTCATGGCAGGAAAAGATTTCATGCCTCCGGCGGGGATATTTGGAGCAAGAAGAAAGGGGGGCGCTTTGGCAGCCACCCCCCTGAAAGGACAGAGCCTTTCTCCTTGCGCGGTCATCGGCATCCCTGCCTGTACCGCCCTGACACTCTGGCCGACCTTGGTTAAGAAGGGGTTACTGCTCTTTCTTCTTGCCGAAAATATCCTCGCCGAAGGCATCCGCCCCCTCCACCCGCGCGAGGCTCGGCCATGACGCGGGCGCTTGACCGTTTGCTCCGCCCGCGCTCCATCGCCGTGATCGGCGGCGGGGCGTGGTGCACGTCGGTTGTCGAGCAGTGCCGCAAGATGGGCTTTGCTGGGGATATCTGGCCCGTCCACTCGAGGCGTGAGGAGCTGGGCGGCGTGCGGGCCTTTGCCCGGCTCGAAGACCTCCCGAATGCGCCGGATGCCAGCTTCATCGGCGTGAACCGTCACACCACCATCGACACCGTGCGGCAACTGCAATCCATGGGGGCTGGCGGCGCGGTCTGCTTTGCCAGCGGCTTCCGCGAGGCCCAGGCCGAGACCGGGGATGGCGAGGGCTTGCAGGCCACGCTGCTGGAGGCCGCCGGC
>JAWLEL010000162.1:0-6023 GCA_041686165.1 Lentibacter sp. | reverse complement strand
CTCGAGGGCTATCTCCCGCAGCCTGACGAGGGATACGGCGTCGGGGAGGGGCCGCCCGCGCCGATCAACGCGAACGCGGCGCTTGATGCCGCGATCGCCCACGAGACGGGGGAGAGGGAGCTTTCGGAGCGTGAACTGTCGCTGGCAGGAGCGCTGCTGTCTCGCACCGCCGGGGCGTTACCGGCCGAGGACCGCACGCTCCGTCCGCGCATCAACGAGATGGTGCGCGAGCGTGGCGATGTCATCCCCACCGCCGAGCAGCCTGTCACCGCCGACCGCGTCCTCGACCGCCTGGCGCTCACGGTCCGCGTGCAGGAGATGATGGCTGCGCCGCCCGGACAGATCCGCGCACACCCGGCCGCGAGGGTATGGCCCGGCGCGGTCGCCGACGACGCCCCCCGCACCGATCGCCCGCTACAGGTCGACTGCTCCACCTGGGGCTGGAAGAGCACCGGCCTCTACGCGCCGCCGGGCGAGGTCATCGAGGTGGAGTTGGCCGATGGCGCTGCCGCCGCCGGGTTGGGCCTGCGTATCGGCTCATGCACCGATCGGCTATGGCACAAAGCCGAGTGGCAGCGCGTGCCGGAGATCAGCCGCCATTTCGCGCTCAACGCGCCGGTCACGCGGGCCGCGAACGCCTTCGGCGGCCTCATATACCTCACAGTGCCGCGCGACTGTGACCTCGCTGTCGCAGAAGTCGTCTTGCGGGGTGCCGTCGAGGCGCCGCTTTTTGTGCTCGGCGAGACAGACGTCGACGACTGGCGCGCCCGTATCCGCAACTTCCCCGCCCCGCGCGCCGAACTGGCCGCGCACAAGGTGACCCTGACCGTGCCCTCTGGCGTCATTCGCGATCTTGATAACCCTCGACCGCTCCTGCGGCTCTGGGACCGTGTGATGGACCTCAACGCCGACCTCGCGGCGCACCCCGGTCGTGAGCGCGACCGGCCTCTGCGCTACTGTGCCGACGTGCAGATCTCGGCAGGCTGGATGCACGCGGGCTACCCGATCATGGTACCGGCGGTCACCGCCGAGCGGCTTGTGGACTACGACCACCTGCTGAACGAGGGCGACTGGGGATTCTTCCACGAGATGGGGCACATGCATCAGAGCGGCGACTGGACCTTTGGCGGAGCGGGCGAGGTCACCGTCAACCTCTTCACGCTCTACGTTTTCGACATGCTCTGCGGCAAAGACAAGTGCACCTCACACCGCGGGCTGACCGGCGAGAAAGCCGTCCAGAAGTTCCAGCAGTACTTCGCCGATGGCGCGCCCTTTGATCGCTGGAAACGCGATCCGTTCCTCGCGCTGCGAATGTACGTGCAGTTGCAGCAGGCCTTCGGCTGGGACGCATTCAAAGCCGTGTTCGCAGAGTACCGCGACCTTCCTGAAGAGCAGCGACCCGAAACCGACGACGATAAGCGCGACCAGTGGATGGTTCGCTTCTCTCAGCAGGTCGGGCGCAATCTCGGGCCGTTCTTCGAGGTTTGGGGTGTGCCGACCAGTGAGGACGCGCGGAAGTCGATCGCGAACCTGCCCGAATGGATGCCCGAGGACTTTCCACCGACTCCGTGAACCCGCCGCGCACCGGTCACGCGCCGGCAAAGGTCTGACCGAATTCTGCAGGTCGATAGGAACGGCGACCTTCCCCGCCCAAGCATCGACTGCGTGCTTCGCGCGAGTCTTACGCTCGGGCACCCCCTCCCTGGCGATGCAGACGGCGCATCGCTGGCGGGAGAGGGATTGCGTCAAGCTATCGGTCGGTCGATAAGCATGTGTTCACCGATCACAGTTGTGTCCTCCCCCTCTCCCGCCCGTTCCGCCTGCCGTTTAGGCGGGACCAGGGAGAGGGGGCCGGGGGGTGAGGCCGCCGTGAGCCGTTGACGCAGGCGCCCTGCAAAACTCGGTCGCCCCCCCCGGCAGAGCCTATTGCGATATCTGTGAGTGCAGGTGTGGCAAGGGCTGAGCGGCAGGGCAGAAAGTCGTTTACCCCAACTTTGGCCGGGTACGGTGAAGTCGGTGGGGAATGGAATCGGCTGTTTCGAGGCATGAAGAAGGGCCTGCCGGTCCCATCGAGAAGCATTCGGTGGCAAAACCAATAACCCCTCGGGAGGCAGGCCCATGAGTGTTCTTCTCCAGCCGCAGCTTTTTCCCTTCGACGACTTCGTGGAGATCGACAATGACAACTGCCGGTTGGCGCTGGTGTTGTGGATGCTGCCGGACACGCGACTGCTCCGCTGGCTGGATGAGCAGCGTGCCGGTCGGCGCGACGACTATCCGCAGGCGATGTTGTGGCGGTGTGTGATCGCCAAGTTCGTGTATCAGATTGAGACATTCGCCGAGTTGATCCGCGAACTGAAGCGCAACGGCAGCCTGTGCCGGATGGTGGGTATCGACAGCCGGGCGCGGGTACCGAATGCGTGGCACTTCTCCCGTTTTCTGTCGCGGCTGAGCGAACCGGAGGGCCAGCGGCATTTGCAGGAGATGTTCGACGCGCTGGTGGCGCGCATCAGACTGGTGTTCCCGGAACTGGGGCGATACCTTGCGGTGGATGGCACGGCGGTCCACGCGTATGCGAACCAGCGTGGGTCGAAGGCCGATCCGGACGCGAAGTGGGGCGTGCACCAGTATCGGGATGCCGATGGGCGTGTGACCGAGACGAAGCGGTGGCTGGGCTACGCGGTGCAGCTGGTGGTCGACTGCGAGTTGGAGCTGCCGGTGGGCTTTGAGCTGACGGCGGCGAACGCCAACGAGAGCCCGCAGATGCGCCCGCTTCTGGAGGATCTGGCCGACAGGCACCCTCAGATCGCCGATAACACGGAGGCGGTGATGGCGGACAAAGGCTACGATTCGGCCGACAACTGCGAGTATGTGGTGGAGCAGATGGAGGCCCGGGCGATCATCGGGATGCGCCGGTATGTGGAGGGGGACGAGGTCTGTCAGGCGGCGGTCTGTCGGTGCAACGAACTGGGGACGCCGATCTGTCCGAGCGATCAGAAGATGGTGTACTGGGGACGGGACGGGGACTACCTCAAGTGGCGCTGCCCGGTGGCGGTGGGGAAGGCCGAGACGGAAGCCTGTCGGTGGCAGGGGGGCTGCTCGAACTCCGACTACGGCTCTGTGCTCAAGCAGCCGATCGCGGAGGACTACCGGCGATGGCCGGGGATCGCGCGGGAGAGCGCCAGGTTCCAGCGGCTGTATGGCAGGCGCAGCGCGGTGGAGCGGGTGAACGCGCGGCTCAAGGAGTATCTGCTGCTGGACGACCTGACGGTTCGGGGTAAGCAGAAAGTGAGGGTGCATGTATCGCTGGCGCTTCTGGTAATGCTGGCGGGGGCGGCGGCGATGGCCGAGGAGGGGATGCTTGAGAGAGTGAGACAGACGGTGCGGCTGGCGGCGTAGCCGCTCGCGTGCGGAAGACGGTTCAAAGAGCATCTCCCAGGCGGCGGAATGTACCGGAGGTGGCTTTTTCAACAAAGGGACACTTCGCCGGGCTTCCAAGCACGCTAAAAGTGGACGAGCTCGACACCAGCGCCTCGGTTGGGCGCACCAATAGCCCACTGCTCTCAACTTCACGCGATGGAAAGCCCGCTATCGCAACAAGCTCTGCGTTTACACCCTTGACTTTTACGTGCTTGCGGTGCCGGTGGCGGTGTGTTATACTACCCTTCCGGTTCCAACCCCACGGACTTCTCGCGCGGCGCCGCTGTGGCGTTGCGCTGACCGAAGCATTTTCCGTCGTGGAGGCATCAATCATGTCCAAGCAGACATATCAGCCGAAGAAGCGCCGCGCAAAGCGCAAGCACGGTTTCCGCGCCCGGATGAGGACCAAGGCCGGGCGACGCGTGATCAAGCGCCGCCGTCAGAGGGGCCGCAAGAATCTCTCGAAGTAAATCGTGAGCGCAATGAGGCGCCCGCGGCAGATTCGGGCGAGGCCGGTCATCACGCGATGAAAGGGATGCCGACGCTGCGCCGCCAGCAGGACCTCGACCGAGTATTCGAGGCGGGTCACTGGCGGCGCCTGCGACCGGTGGCTGTCGGCACGTACCATCGTGACGACGATCAGCCGAGCAGGTTCGCCATGGTGGCAGGCAGGCGCATCGGCACCGCCGTGCGGCGCAACCGCGCGCGGAGGCGAATGAGGGAAGCGCTGCGAGGCATCCTGCCCGAGATACGTGAGGGAGCCGACATCGTGCTTGCCGCCCGCAACGAGACCGCGGAGATCGACTTCAGCGCACTGCAGGGGGCAATTCGCAACGCTCTCGAAGCCGAGGGGCTGCTCGCGGACGACCGGCGAGACAGTTCGCGATGAGACTGATACGCTGATGAGAAGAGTGGCGATCGGCCTGATCCGCGCCTACCAGCGCACACTTTCACGCGCTCTGCCACCGTCCTGTCGCTTCAGCCCGACTTGTTCGGAATACGCAGCACAGGCGATCGAGGCGCACGGCCTGCTCCGGGGCGGCTGGATGGCCGTCAGACGCATCTGTCGATGCCACCCCTGGTCGGAGGGCGGGGACGACCCCGTCCCCGGCCTCGAATGTGATTCCGTCACGCACCCCACGTCCGACCCGAACGATCGGAACGGAGAGAGAGATGTTTAGCCACGTCAAGCTGGTCCGCACCAGATCCGTCATCATTGCCCTGTTGGCCGCCGCCATCATCTGCGGCGGCAGCGTTTCTTATGCTCAGACCCAGGAGGGGCTCCCCGTCGAGCTGGTCATCGCCGACCAGCCGTCGCTTGAGGAGCAGCTTACCGACATGGAGGCTCTCTACGCGCTCTCCGGGGAGGACCTCCCCGAGGGCGGGCTCCTCAACAGCATCAAGGGCATGTTCGGCGGTGGCGGTGAGGAGCAGCCGAACTACTCCCCCGTCGGCACGCTGGCAAAGCACGCCGACCGGGTTCGAGGCGACCTCGTTGAGACGGCGGGCATCTGGCAGGCGCGCGAGAACGGCGGCGTGCTGCGCTCGATGGGGTACGAGATAACGGTGGAATTCGCCGGCGACACGCGCCCGCAGGGCTTCGACGCCGTCGGCGGCGCTGACGGCATGCCGGCGCTGGTCGTCGGGCGCATCGAGACCGCCGGCGATGACGCGCTGCTGCGGGCGGACAGCGTGACCCCTTCGGCGATGGTGTCCGGGGTGCGGATCGGCCGGATCAAGGAGCTTCAGGAGCGCTGGGAGGATGCGGTGGTGGCCTACGAGGAGGTCGCCTCGAAGGGACCGCTGAGCATCCGCCCGCTGGCTGCATTCGCAAGAGTTCGCGCCGGCACGCTTGCCAACGAGAAGCTCGGCGAGGAGAAGCGGGCGCGCAAGCAGTATCAGGCGGCATGGGATACGTTCACCCAGGAACATGAGGGGGAGCCTGCCTACTGGGTGTGGGTGGAGACCGAAGACGGCGACTGGGATGTCGTGTCGGCCAAGGAGGCTCTTGCGGAGCCGCTCAATGATCTTAACTCGAGCCTGATCGGCTACCGCGCGGTGGACATTTTCGTGCGCGTCGCCGGGGGCAGCCCTGCCTTCGGCGTCATTCTCATGGCCGTGGTGGTGCGGCTCGCAATCTACCCGCTTACCAAGAAGCAGATCATCTCGCAGAAGCGAATGCAGGCGATCCAGCCGCAGATCAAGGAGCTGCAGAAAGAACACGCGACGGATAAGCAGAAGTTCCAGGAGGAATTCTGGGCGCTCTGCCAGGAGAATAACTGCAACCCGCTCGGCGGCTGTCTGCCGATGCTCGTGCAGATGCCCATCCTGATCTTCCTCTACCACGGCATCCGCAACTACATCGTTGAGTTTGAGGGAATCTCGTTCCTCTGGGTGTCGAACCTGGCCGACCCGAACATGCTTCTGCTCGTCCTCTACACGCTGAGCATGATCGGCTTTCAGAAGATGGCGGCGCAGGCCCAGCCTACCGCCGATCCTCAGCAGGCGCAGCAGCAGAAGATGATGACGTACCTGATGCCCCTGATGTTCTTCTTCTTCTTCCAGAGCTTCCCGGCGGCATTTCTGCTCTACTGGCTCGGCAGCAA
>JAWLEL010000161.1:0-6060 GCA_041686165.1 Lentibacter sp. | reverse complement strand
TTCGGAATAGGCCGCGACAGCGGTTGCACTACAGGTTGAAAACACGGTTGGGGTGCAGCTCGCCGGACTTGTAGACCCCGACCGCGACAGCGCGGCCATCGAAACTCGCCCAGGCTTCATCGCCATATTCTATGTCATGGCCGATCACCATGCCGGGGTTGCCATTGCGCAACCGCGCGGCGCCCTGCTCCGTGGCCTTCACTTCCGGCAGCTCCTCGAGCCCCGTCTCCAGCGGCAGGACATGGTCGTCCAGCTCCGGTGTCTGCGCCATGCGTTCGATCTCGTCCCAGCTCAGGCCCTGTTCAGCCTCGAAAGGGCCGGACCAGTCTCTACGCAGGCGCAAAACATGCCCCAGACAGCCCAGCTTCTCGCCCAGATCACGGGCGATGGCGCGCACGTAGCCGCCCTTGCCACAGGTCATTTCGAGCGTCACGTGGTCCGCATCGGACCGGTCCACCATCACCAGCTCCTCGACCCAGAGAGGCCGCGCCTCGATTTCCACGTCCTCGCCGTCGCGCGCCAGCTTGTAGGCGCGCTGACCGTCGATCTTGACGGCGGAGAACTTCGGCGGGACCTGCATGATATCACCCACGAAGCCGAGCAGCGCTTCCTTGATTTCCGCGTCCGAGGGGCGCAGCTCGGAGCGGGCGATCACTTCGCCCTCGGCGTCGTCGGTGTTCGTCGCTTCGCCCAGCTTCACATCGAAGGTATAGGCCTTCAGCGCATCGGTAATGAACGGCACGGTCTTCGTCGCCTCGCCCAGGGCCACGGCCAGAACGCCCGTCGCCTCCGGATCGAGCGTTCCGGCATGGCCCGCCTTCTTCGCCTGAAGCGCCCAGCGCACCTTGTTCACCACGGCGGTCGATGTCATGCCCGCGGGCTTGTCGACGACAAGCCAGCCGGAAATGTCGCGCCCCTTGCGTTTGCGTCCCATGTTTTGCCCCTTCCGCTTGAAGCGCGTGCTGTAGCCGCGCCGGGCCAGCCCGTCAATCGGCGGTGTCAATCGGCAGGCTGCACCACGCCCACGATCGGCCCGAGCAGGAAGCCCGCATCGGCCCGGCCCAGCCCGGGGGCGTAGAGGCGGGAGATGTTGCCATCGAAATAGAGCGCCTGAGGCAGGCCGAGGCCGTCGCGCATGAAAGAGCCGAACTCGTGGAACGTGACCTTGTCGTTCGAGATCGCGAAGACAGCGCGCTTGCCATCGGCGCTCGTGCCGACACCGTTGCGGATGAAGCGGCTGTCGCTGTCTTTCAGAAACCGCGGATGCAGCGCCCCGTCGATGACGAGCATCGGCCCGGACTGAGTTGCATGAAGACACTCCGGCGCCTGCTCGATGAAGCGCCGTGTCTCGATCACGTCGGCGCGGCCCTTCCGAATGCAAAAGACGCCGTTGGGCAGAAGGCCGAAATTTCCCGGCCCGGCATTGGGGATCACGCTTTGCAGCTCGGTTCCGTTCTCGAGGTAATGCCCGACAGGGCTGCGATCCTCGTGATACATGCCCGCGTTCATGGCGAAGGCAAGCTCCGCGCCTTCAGCCTCCAGCGTGTCATCGACGGCAAAGAACTGCCCCAGCAGCTTGCCGCTCTCGTCCTTGTAGAAGAGCCTCAGCTCCTCCTCGGCCGAGGCCACCTCGCAAACCGTGTAGGACTTGCCCCGATGCACGCGATCGTCACAGCTTGCCGCCTGCGCCTGCGCGGCGATCACCGCCAGCAGGGCCGCCAGAAGCGCCCTAAACGTCGTCATCGTCGTCCAGGTCGCGCTTCACCTCGTCGCGCTCGAAAATCTCGCGCGTGGCGTCCATCTGGTCGAATGTCTCGTCGAGCCGGAAGCGCAGATCAGGGGTGAACTTGAGCCCCACCTTCTTGCCGATCACGCGGCGCAGCTCGGTCTTGTTGCGCTTGAGATAGCCGATCACCTCGTCTCGCCCCTGTCCGCCGAGCGGCAGCACAAAAGCCGTGGCGATCTTGAGATCGGGAGAGCAGCGCACCTCGCCGACAGTCACCGAGAGCCTGTTGAGGTCGGGATCGTGCACATCGCCCTGCGCCAGAACCTGCGCCAGCGTGCGGCGGATGAGCTCGCCGACGCGAAGCTGCCTCTGGGAGGGGCCGGAGCCCTCGTGAAATGTGTTCTTAGCCATGCGGATGGCCTAATCGCTCTGCAATGCTTTGCCAAGCGCGCATTGCTTTTGTATGCAGGCACTCAGCAAATATTTACCGGAGTTCATCATGTCGCAATTGCCAGGCATCGTCATCACAGGCGCCACGGGCCGCATGGGCCAGATGCTGGTGCGCCAGGTCGCCGCCTCGGACAAGGCGCGCCTCGTCGGGGCGATCGAGCGCGAGGGCCACGAGGCGCTCGGCAGCGACATCGGCGAGATCGCCGGGCTCGGCGCGCTCGGCGTCACGCTGGAGGATGATCCGCTTCCGGCCTTTTCCCGCGCGCAAGCGGTGATCGACTTCACGGCCCCCGCCGCGACGCTGGAGTTCGCCTCCCTCGCCGCGCAGGCCCGCGCCGTCCATGTGATCGGCACGACAGGCATGAACGACGACGAGATCGCGAAGCTCGAACCCGCCTCGCGCCATGCCGTCATCATCCGCGCAGGCAACATGAGCCTCGGGGTCAACCTGCTCACGCAGCTCACCCGCAAGGTCGCCGAGGCGCTCGACGAGGACTATGACATCGAGGTGATCGAGGCCCATCACAACCAGAAGGTCGATGCGCCCTCGGGCACGGCGCTGATGCTCGGAGAGGCGGCTGCACAGGGGCGCGGGAAGCCTTTGAACGCGCTGCGCGACAGCGGGCGCGACGGGATCACCGGCGCGCGCAAGAAGGGCGATATCGGCTTCTCGGCAATCCGCGGCGGCGATATCGTCGGCGAGCATGACGTGATGTTCGCTGCCGCCGGTGAGCGGATCATCCTGCGTCATGTCGCCTCGGACCGCTCCGTCTTCGCCCGTGGCGCGCTGAAGGCCGCGCTCTGGGGCCAGGACAAGGCCCCCGGCCAGTATGACATGATCGACGTTCTGGGGCTTTAAACCGGGGCAGGCTTTCGAATGCCGACGCGCGCGGTGGCGAAGCCACGTTGAAGGTGAGCGCTTTAACTCAGCCAAATCCGACCGAAATCAGAGCGCCGCGCCCAGCCCAGCCAAATCGCCGCCGCATGGGGGCGCGTCGGCAATGCGCGGCAAACACTGCCGTTCCTTGCACCGCTTGATCTCGAGGGGCCTAACCGTCCCGCGCCGCATCAAGCTGTGCGCGAAGGCGCTCAAGGTCAGGCAGCACCCGCGCGACCGCCTCCATGTCCGGCTGCGGTTCCATCTTGGCCAGATCGTCCACCGCTTTCGCCAGAACCTCCTGGCGCAGGCTCTCGCCTGCATCGGTGATCACGATCAGCTTCGAGCGCGCATCTTCCGTGTTGCGGCGGGTTTCCACCAGCCCCAGCTCTTCCATCACCTTGATCATATGCGTCATCGACGTTTTGGGTATCTGGAAGGCATGTGCAAGCTTTTGCGGCGTCTCGCCCTCGGGCCGGCGCGAAAGATGCCCCAGAAAGCCGAAATGCTGGTTGCTCAGCCGCCTCGGCAAATGCCGCTCGGTCAGGGCTCCGCCAAGCTGGGTGATGATCCCCGCCTCGGTAAAGAAGCGGTAGAGCTGATCGAGCGCTGCACTATCCATTCATGATCCGTGTCTCCAGCGGCCAGCGTGGTGTCGGTATCGCCGCCGAGCCATATCCGAGCCGTGCCAACATCTGGACGGTTTGCCCCGGTTTTGCAAGCGTCGCATGGGCCTGCGCATAATGCTCCGACATCTCCGGAAACTCCTGCAAGGCCTGGCTCATCGGCTGCGTGCCAAGTCCCAGGCCCGTCACGGCGAGCGAATAGCGCATCCATACGCGCCCCGCCTCGATCTGGTCGCGCCGCGTGTTGCCGTCGGTCACGAGCACGGTATGCGCCGGTGTCGCGAAACACGCCGTCTTGAGCCGATCCAGCACCGACCGCATGCCAGCACCACTTGTGTCCGCCATCATCTGGCGGGTCAGAAGGCCAAGGGAATAGAGCGCGTCGAGATGCGGCTCGCGCATCTCGATCCCGTCAGGACTGGCGTTGATCTCCCGCTTGCCGATCCGCGAAAGATCAATGCTCTCCTGAAGCGTCCGCTCGGTCGTGATCTCGACTTCCAGCGCCTTCCATGTCAGCTCCCTGAGCGCCTGCACCTCGTCAGGCCGGGTGATCACCCGCACATAAGCCGAAAGCGCCTCCGCCTTTTCCGGCTCGACAGGTGCTTCGGTGTAGTCTTCCTTCGCGCTGTGCCGATGGAGGATCTGCCTTGCCAGAGGGTCTTCACTTTCACCCTGGCTGAACCGCGCCACCGCGACGGGGCCGCTCTCACCCTCGGGAAGAATATCAAGCTCCACCGCATGGCCCGTCTGGCTGGCAGCGATCACCATGTTCTCCAGAAAGCACCCCATCCCGATGAATATCTGGCGGTTGAACGGGTCGGTCATCGGCAGCTCGCGGGTCTCGTCCCGCAGCACTGTCACCCGGTTCTCCACACTGAGGTCGACCAACCAGGGCTGCCGGTTGTGCGGATTGGGGGCCAGGAGCGCATGCGCCAGCGCCCGCTTGACCGGCTCGTCATAGCCCGTGGCCCGCTCCCATGGGGCCAGCGCCTTGGTGGGCGTGCGGGTGGCCAGAAATGCCCCGCCGCCTGCTGCGGCGACAATGACTCCACCGCCCAGAACCTTCAGGAATTTGCGTCTCGTGCTCATGGCTGATCTCCATTTAATACGGA
This sequence comes from Lentibacter sp., assembly GCA_041686165.1. Classification (GTDB taxonomy): domain Bacteria; phylum Pseudomonadota; class Alphaproteobacteria; order Rhodobacterales; family Rhodobacteraceae; genus Lentibacter. The sequence continues at coordinate 1,269 of JAWLEL010000161.1, read as the reverse complement.
TTAGGACTATAATAGTCCCATTTCGTATTATCAAGTCCTATTTCGGACTATCTTGTCGAACCACGATCCGTATCGCCCCCTCGCAAGCGCGCGCGCCATGCCTCATCTAGAGGGCAACGCACAGCATATCCAAGGAACGCCCGCTGGAAATTGATCTCATCCAGAACACCGGCGGCGCCGATCTGGTCTTCGACGTCACCGAAGAAAACTTCTTGCAGGCCGTGATCGAAGGCTCTCAGGAAACCCCCGTCATCGTCGATATCTGGGCTCCAAGGCACCAGCTTTTAAGGCATGCGATACGATCCGCGCCGGTCTTTCGCTTGCAACAGTCCCGACGTGATCCACTCCCGCACTTCGCGGCGGCGTCGGCTGTATTGAAACGCCTGGCCTCGAAGCCGATGCTCGTTACGTGACAGGCATGGCCAATTTTCTTCGAAGAAAATTGCCAAGAAAATTCGAATTTTCTTGCCCGCCCCCCTCAGCCACGGCTCAGAAGTCGATCGCGAGACCCTTCTTCTCCCAGTCGCCGTAGCGCACGGGCTCGGGGCCGTCGCGCCCGTCCAGCTCCACTGGCATGGCCTTGAGCCCGGCCTCGCGGGCCTTGCGGCGCTCCTCGGCTTCGGCGAGTGCGCGCTTGGCCGCATCGGGGATGTCTTTTTGCTCTGACATGGCATTTCCTATCTCTTTGGCCCCTGATATATGCCGCGCCTGACCTCATGCCAAGGATTGCCCCAAGGAACGCCCATGTCCAGCCCCCGCCAAGCGGCCCATGCCCTTCTCAATCTCGTGCTCACGGAGGGCCGCCTGCTCTCCGAAGCGCCCGCCCAGAAGGCGCTCTCGGACCTGACCGGCGCCGACCGTGCCCGCGCCCAGCGCCTCGCGCTGGAGACACTGCGCAACATCGAACGCGCCGACAAGGTTCTCAAGCCGCACCTGCGCAAGACCCCCCCGCCCGACGTGATGAACCTGTTGCGCCTCGGCGCGGTCGAGCTGGCCCAGGGCGGCGATGCGCATGGCGTCGTCAATGACCTCGTGAACATCATCGCGAAGCATCGCAAGTTCGGCGGCATGAAGGGGCTGGTCAATGCGGTGCTGCGCAAGGCCGCTGCCGATGCCCCCGAAAAGTTCCCGATCTTCCGTATTCCGCGCCTGCCCAAGTGGCTGCGCGGCCCGCTGGCGCGCGCCTATGGCCCCGAGGCCGTCGCCGCCATGGAGGCTGCGCATCACGCCGGCGCGCCGCTCGACATCACCGTCAAGTCAGACCCCGCC
>JAWLEL010000160.1:0-6064 GCA_041686165.1 Lentibacter sp. | reverse complement strand
CGAGGCGACGATGCGGGGCACGCCCGCCACGCTCGCCGTCAGAACGGACATATGCGCGCTCGCCACCATCGGGAACTTGCCGCCCGGCACGTAGCAGCCCACCGACTGGACCGGGATGTTCTTGTGCCCCAGCACGACGCCCGGCAGCGTTTCGACCTCGATATCGGTCATGGAGGCGCGCTGGGCCTCGGCGAAGCGGCGGATCTGGTCCTGCGCGAACTTGATGTCCTCCATATCGCGGGCCGAAACCTGGCTCATGGCCGCCTCGATCTCGCTTTGCGACAGGCGGAAGCGCTCGGGGCTGTAATTGTCGAACTTCTCCGACAGCTCGCGCACGGCCGCATCGCCGCGCGTCTCGATATCGCTCAGGGTGCTTTCGACGACGGAGCGAACCTTGGCATCATCCTCGGCTTTCTCGGCTTCGGGCTTGGAGCGTTTGAGGTGTTCAATGGCCATCAGTCATATCCTTTTCGGTCTTTGCGCGGTTGCGTTCGGGCATGATTTCGGAGCACCGGCGATCAGGCCGCCGGGCAGCGGTGCGTGGTTTTCGGGGGTGCGCCGTGGCCTCATCCCTTCACCGCGCCCGCTGTCAGGCCGCTCACGATCTGGCGCTGGAAGAACATCACCAGCACGAAGAGCGGGGCGGTTGCCGAGACGACGGCGGCGACGGCGAACATCACGTTGCCCTCTTCGTAGGTCGAGCCGAGGAAGCCCGCGATCGCCGGGACCATCGTGCGATTGCTCTCGGAGAGCAGCATCGAGGTGACGGCAAAGTCGTTATAGGCGAGCAGGAAGCTGAACAGCCCCGTGGTGATCACCCCCGGCCACATGACCGGGATGATCACATGACGGAAGGCCTGGAACTGCGTGCAGCCGTCCACCTTGGCACTCTCGTCGAGATCCTTGGGGATGTTGAGAAAGAACGAGTGCAGCATCCAGAGCGTGAAGGGCTGGTTGATCGCCACCAGCACGATGATCGTGGTCGGAAGATGGCCCCAGACATTCCACTGGAAGAACGGCAGCATGTAGCCCGAGACCAGCGTGATATGCGGCATCGCACGGAAGACCAGCGCGATCATGAGCAGCCAGAAGGCATAGCGCGCGCCGGAGCGGGCCAGCGCGTAGCCCCCCAGCGTTCCCAGCGTGAGGGAAATCACCACGGTGAAGAAGACGACGATCAACGTGTTGAGCGCCGCGCGCCAGAACTCTTCCTGAACCCAGGCGCCCTGGTAGCCCGCCCCGGTGAAGGGGCCGCCGGTCTCCACGATGGTGCGCGTGCCCCAGAGGGCATTGCGCCAATCAGCCTTCGAGAAGAAATCGCCCTGAACCTTGAAGGAGCCCCAGAGCGTCCAGAAGAAGGGGAAGGAGGCGATGATGACCCAGAGGATCACGAAGCCAACCGAGAGGTAGACAATCGAGCGGGGTGTCTTGAGTGCTGCGTTCGACATCAGACGGCCTTTCCCTTGAAGTCGCGCCATGTGCGGATCAGCACGGGCGTGAGCAGGATCGCCACGCCGATGACCGTGATGACGGAGGTCGCGGCGGCGGAATTGAAGCGGATCACGTCGCCGCGCAGATCGGTGAAGATGATGGAGGACAGCGAGGAGGCGTTCGCCTGTGCAGAGAATCCGATGATCGGCTCGAAGACGCGGAAATTGTCCATCAGCTGGATGAGCGAGACGAAGACCGCGAGCGGCATGAGATGCGGGATGACCACGTAGCGCACCTGCTGCCAGCGGCTTGCCCCGTCGATCTTGGCGGCTTCGAGCGTCTCGGAGCTGACGGTTTGAAGCCCGGCGTAGAAGACGACGAAGGCAAAGGGCGCGCTATGCCAGACACCGTAGATCATCAGGGTGATCCAGGTGAGCGTCGGCGAGGCCTTGAGCGAAAGCTGCGGGTCGTCGAACATCCATTGCAGGCTTTTGCCGATGATCCCCTGCGCGTCGATCATCCAGAAGAGGATCAGCGAGCCGATGAGCGGTGTCACGATCATCGGCAGCAGCGAGACGAAGATCGTCGGGCCCTTGAGCGCGGGGGTGAGCCGGTTGACGCCGAGCGCGATGGCCAGTCCCAGCATGATCACCAGCGGCGTGACGACGAAGGTATAGGTCAGCGTGAAGGCGATCGCCTTGTAAAGCGGCAGGTTGTAGAGCCGCGAGAAGAAGTCGCCGAGCGAGCTGCGCGCCTGCCAGGCCGCGGCGACCTCCTCGGTGGCGAGATGGCCGCGGTCGAAATAGGTGCCAAGGCCGTTGAAGCGGCCCAGAGGCTTCTCGGCGCGCAGCGCGGCGGTGGCCTCGGAATCGACCGTCACCTCCTCGTTGCAGCCGAAGGGGCCGCAGTTCTCGGTCACGCTCGTGATCTGTTCGTGCTCGACATGCAGGGACTGGACGACAACCGACACGAGCGGCAGGGCGATGAAAGCAATCATCGCGGCCAGCGAGGGCAGTATAAACCAGAAGAAGGTTCTGTGTTTCATCGCAATTCGCCTTGATCTGTGCCGGTTCGAGTGAATGCCCCGGGGCCGGCAACCGGCCCCGGGGCGGAAGCATCACTTCACGAAGCCCTGCTCCTTGGCGGACGTGGTGTAGGCGGCTTCGATATCCGCAAGCGCCTGCTGTGCGCTCTCGCTGCCCTGGAGGAATTCCGACAGCTCGCCGCCCGCGGCGGTGTGAAGAAGACCCATGTAGGGAAGCATCGGGTAGGGCGTGGCGCCGCTGGCGGCGGTGGCCGCGACACCGGCGGAGGCGGGCGTGGGCTCATAGGCCGAGCTCAGCCAGACGGCGGCCTCGTTGTTGGCGCGGATGACATCGTCACCGATGCCGTTGACCATGGCCACGAAGGTCGCTTCGGCGTCCTCGTCGGAGATGTTCTTGGCGATCGTGAAGCCATCCCACCACAGCGTCGAGGCCACGTTGTCGCCTTCGAGCGTCGGAGCAGCGGCCAGGACAGTCGAGTCGACGATTTCTTCGGACGCGCCTTCACCGTCAAGGATCGAGCCGCCGCGCGAGCCCCACATGACCGCCAGCGCCAGATCGCCGCTTTCCCAGCGGGCCTGCGTCTCGTTGGAGTCGAATGTCAGGAAGTCGGGGTTGGAATACTCCACGAGCGATTTGAGCATGTTCAGCGCGGCAACACCATGTTCGTTGTTGATCGCGATATTCGCTGTCCCCGGCTCGAAGAAGGGCGCGCCTGTGCCCATGTACATGTTCACGAACTCCTCGCCGAGGTTCCAGCCCGTCCCGGTGTTCATCGCGAAGGGATCCTCCATCAGCCCCATCGAGCGGATCTTCTCGGCCGCCGCGAGGACCTCGTCATAGGAGGTGGGAACATCGACGCCAGCCTCTTCGAGAATGTCCTTGCGGTAGAACAGATGCTGGGCATTGGCCATGAAGGCGACGGCCATGATCTTGCCGTCGACGGTGATGAGCTGGGTCTTGTCGAGGTCCTGCCCGTGCTTGGCGACAAGGTCGTCGAGCGGGCGGATCAGATCCCCGTTGATCAGCGGCACGATGGAGCTGTTGGCGACCACGGCCGAGGTGTATTGCGCCGGATCGGCCGACAGCGCGGCGACCTGGATGTCGCGGTGATCCACTGTCAGGTTGGACTCGACGGTGACGCCGTCGCCTTCGCATTCCTCTGCGCCATCTATGACGGCCTGGATCGCGCCGAACTCATTGGCCAGGACATTGACGTTGCCGCCGGACAGGCCGCATCCGGCGTAGGCCGCCGATGACGTGAATGCCAGCGCGCCGGCGAAAGCTACTTTCTTGAGATACATGTCGTTTCACTCCTTGTTGGTTGGATGCACCTTCGAAGCCTGCACCCGTGTTGCCCGCCGCGCGGGGTCGAAAGGGGTCTAGGCCCCGACACGCTCACCCGTTGCCGTTTCGAACAGGTGGCAATGCTCCAATGGAACACGGACACGAACCGTGTCGCCGATATCGGCGCGATAGTTCTTGTCCGCCTTGACGCTCACGAGCGCCCCGCCGATCCGGACCGAAACCATCGTGGCCTCGCCAAGAAGCTCGATCGAATAGACCGGCGCGCTTATCTGTCCGCCGCTCTCGACAACCGCGGCATCCTCGGCCCGGAAGCCGAGCGTGATCTTGCCGCTGGCCGGGCCCAGCCCGGTGATCTCGGTGTGTTTGGCGGTGAAGACCCCGCCGCTCATCCCGCCCTCGATCAGGTTCATCGCCGGGCTGCCGATGAACCCGGCCACGAAGGTATTGGCGGGCATGTCGTAGATGTCTGTCGGCGTGCCGACCTGCTGGACAACACCCTCTTTCATGACGACCACGCGGTCGGCCAGCGTCATCGCCTCGATCTGGTCGTGGGTGACGTAGATCGTCGTCACGGCCAGCTCGTGGCTGAGGTTCTTGATCTGGGCGCGCGTCGAAACCCGCAGCTTGGCGTCGAGGTTCGAGAGCGGCTCGTCCATCAGGAAGACGTTGGGCTCGCGCACGATGGCCCGCGCCAGGGCGACACGCTGGCGCTGTCCGCCCGAAAGCTCTGCCGGCTTGCGATGCAGGAAGTCGTCCAGCTCGACCATGGCCGAGGCGCGGCGCACCCGCTCGTCATGCGTCGCAGGGTCGATGCCGCGCACCTTCAGCGGAAAGCGGATGTTCTCGTAGACGTTCATGTTGGGGTAGAGCGCGTAACTTTGGAACACCATCGCCACGTCGCGGTCCTTGGGCTCCATCTCGTTGACGCGCTTGCCGTCGATCACGATGTCGCCCTCCGTGACATCCTCGAGCCCGGCAATCATGCGCATCGTCGTGGTCTTGCCGCAGCCCGAGGGGCCGAGCAGGACAAGAAATTCGCGGTCCGCGATGGTCAGATCGAAGTTGTCGACTCCAACGAAACTTCCCCAGCGCTTGGAAATGTTCTTCAGTTCTATCTCGGCCATGCCGCTCTCCCGCAAAGAATCGAAGCGCGAATTGCATACGATTGCAAAAAGGGTAGACTTGCCCACACCTTTTTGACAAGCTATTTTTGAAAACGTATGCAAAAACAGGACAAGCCATTGTTTCAAAATGAAAAAGATCTGGTTCGCGCCTACTATTCTCAGCTCGACGCCGCCGCGCCCGAGGCGCTCGAGCAGGTGGCGGGACGTTACGTGGCCCCCGATGCGCCATGGCGCGGTTTCCATCCCTTCGGCGTCTGCACGGGGCCGGCAGAAGTTGCAGAAAGCTTCTGGCGCCCGCTGCGCCATGCGCTGACGAGGATGCAGCGCCGCGAGGACATCTTCTTTGCGGGGCGCAACGAGATCGACGGGTTCAACTCGGTCTGGGTCGTGTCCATGGGCCACCTGATGGGCCTCTTCGACCAGCCCTGGCTGGGGATCGCGCCGACCGGAAAACTGGCCGTCCTGCGCTATTGCGAATTCAACAGGGTCGAGCAGGGACGCATCGTGGAAACCGCGATGTATTTCGATATCCCGCACCTGATGGTTCAGGCGGGCCTCGCGCCCTTCCCGGAGCAGACCGGCGCGCATCTCGTCCAGCCCGGACCGTTGACGCACGACGGGCTGCTCTTGGAGGATCAGCCCGAAGAGGAGGGCCGCGCCACCCTGGCCGCGATCAACGCGATGATCTCTGATCTCGGCCAGTGGCAGTCCGGCCTGCCGCTGGAAGAGGAGCTGGCGCGCAGCTGGCATGACGACATGGCCTGGTGGGGCCCGGAGGGCATCGGCGCGACCTTCACGATCGCGCGCTATGCCCGGCAGCATTCCGGCCCGTTCCGCGCGGCCTTCTCCGACAGGTCATCCACGGGCCATCTGTGCCGCGTCGCGGAAGGGCACTACGGCGGCTTCTTCGGCTGGCCCAATTTTTCGGCCCGCCTGACAGGGCCGTTCATGGGCATGGAGCCGACAGGCGAGCCGGGCGAATTTCGCGTCATCGACATCTACCGCCGCTCGGGAGACAAGCTGGCCGAGAACTGGGTCTTCATCGACCTGCTGCATTTCTGGAAGATGCAAGGGGTCGATATCCTCGCAAGGGTTCAGGAGGGTGGCGCGCCATGACCGGCTGGATCGACGCGCATCATCACCTCTGGGATTTGCAGG
>JAWLEL010000159.1:0-6087 GCA_041686165.1 Lentibacter sp. | reverse complement strand
GGCGCGGTTGTCCTCAAGGTTCTGGCCTGCGGCGTCTGCCGGAGCGACTGGCATGCCTGGTGCGGGGCTGACCCCGACGTGAGCCTGCCGCATGTGCCGGGGCATGAATATTGCGGCGAGGTGGTGGCCGTGGGTGCGGGGGTGCGCCGCTGGAAGGCTGGTGACAGGGTGATCGCGCCCTTTATCCTGGCCTGCGGGCGCTGCCCCGATTGCGCCGCGGGCAACCAGACGATCTGCGCTGATCAGGCCGTGCCCGGCTTTACGCATCAGGGCGCCTTTGCCGAATACATTTCCGTGCCTTACGCCGAGGCGAACCTGACGGCACTGCCCGAGGGCATGGACCCGGCGCTGGCCGCCGGGCTGGGCTGCCGCGTCACCACGGCCTGGCATGCGCTGACGGGGCGCGCGGGGTTGCAGGCAGGCGAGTGGCTGGCCGTCTTCGGCGGCGGTGGCGTGGGCATTTCGGCGTTGCTGCTGGGGCGCGCGCTTGGCGCGCGGGTGGCCGTCGTGGATATCGCACCGGACAAGCTCGCCTTTGCGCAGAGCCTCGGGGCCGACGCTGTCATCAACGCGGCACAGACGGATGCGGCCGAGGCCGTGAGGGAGATCACAGGCGGCGGCGCGGATGTCGCCGTCGAGGCGCTTGGCGTCGAGGTGACCACGGTGGGCGCGCTGAAAAGCCTGCGCAAGCTGGGCCGCATGGTGCAAGTGGGCATGCCTGCGGGCGATCATGCGAGCATGGCGATCCCGATGGACGCGGTCTATTCGGGGCAATTGGCCATCTATGGCACGCGCGGCATGCCGAGCTGGCGTTATCCCTCGCTGCTGAGCCTCATCGCGGGCGGGCAGGTGGACCTTTCCCCGCTGGTGACGCGGCATATTGCCCTGAGCGGGGCGAGCGCGGAACTGGATGCCTTTGACGGGGTTGCACCGCCCGGCGTTGCCGTTATTACGGATTTCGAAAACTGAGGAGCGCCTTGCCATGAAAGCTGCCGTCATCGTCTTTCCCGGGTCGAACTGCGACCGCGATCTCAAGGTCGCGCTGGAGCGCGCGGGCGCGGATGTGACCATGGTCTGGCACAAGGACACCGAGCTTCCCCGGGGGATCGACCTCGTGGCGGTGCCCGGTGGCTTTTCCTTCGGCGATTACCTGCGCTGCGGGGCGATCGCGGCAAACTCCCCGATCTGCCGCTCGCTCGTCGCCCATGTGGAGCGGGGCGGCTTCGCGCTCGGGATTTGCAATGGCTTCCAGGTGCTCACCGAAACGGGGCTGCTGCCCGGCGCGCTCAGGCGCAACGCCAATCTCAAGTATATCTGCAAGCCCGTGGGCCTGCGCGTCGAAGCCTGCGAGACGGCTTACCTCGCGGGATACGAGGCGGGGCAGGAGATCACCGTTCCGATCGCCCATCATGACGGCAACTACCATGTCGATGACGCCAAGCTCGCGCAGCTTCAAGGCGAGGGGCGCATCGCCTTCACCTATCTCGACAATCCCAACGGCTCGGTGGCCGATATCGCCGGTGTCGTCAGCCGGAACCGCCGCGTTCTGGGCATGATGCCCCATCCCGAGCGGATGGCCGAGCCCGCCCATGGGGGCACTGACGGCAAGGCGATGTTCGACGGGCTCATGAGCCAAATGGCGCTTGCCTGACGCGGCCTGAAACAGCCGCGCTTGTGAGGCCGCCTGCGCGCGGCTAATCTGCCGCCATGAAAAAGGGGCCGCCTTCAGACGAGACATCGCTGCAAACCCGCCCGCGCCTGACAAGCTGGCGTGTGCGTGCGCTTTTTGTTGCGCTCCTGATCCTGTCGGTGCTGACCGTTGCCGTCACCAACAACCTGCTCACCGAGCGATTTACCGAAACCACGCGCAACCGCGCCGAGCTCCGGCTGACGCTTTACAGCGGCAACCTCGTCTCCGAGCTGCGCCGCAATTCCATCGTGCCGCAGCTTCTCAGCCGGGATCCGGCGCTGATCGGCGCGCTCAATTCGGGCGATTTCAGCCAGTCGACGCAGCGGCTCATCTCCTTCGTCGAGGAGATCGGGGCGGCTTCGCTCGTTCTGATCAATGCCAGCGGGCGCACCGTGGCGGCGACGGAGCGCGAGCGGATCGGCGAGCTGCACCGCCAGCAGCCCTATTACATCGATGCGCTCCGATCGAGCGAGACGATCTTCCACACGGTCCGGCGCGAGAGCGGTGCCTTCCGCTTCGTCTATGCGCGCAGGATCACCCTGCAGGCCGAGACGATCGGGCTCATCCTCGTCGAGGTCGATCTGGCGAAGTTCGAGCGCGCCTGGTCGGGCATCTCCGATGCGGTGCTCGTGACCGACAGCGAAGGCCAGATCATCCTTGCAACGGATTCGCGCTGGCGCGGTCTGCAGGAGGATGAGGCGCTTGCCCGGGCGACGCCGAACAACGCGATAGAGCGGGCGATCCGCGCAACGCAGGACTGGACTTCGTTGCCCGCGGATGCCTACTTGCAGGGCGAGGCCGTGATGCGCCGGGAAACGCGGGTTCCCTTCCGCGGCTGGCGCATGGCCTCTTTCACCACCTATGCCAGCGTGCGCGAGCGCGTGAACGGCGTCCTGGCACTGGAAATCATGGGCTTTGCCATTTTACTGTCGCTGGTATTCTACCAGCTGAGCCGTAAGTCGGCACTGCGCATGGCGCTTTTTCAGCGCGAGTCGGCAGAGCTTCGCCAGCTCAATGCGCGGCTCCAGCGGGAAATCGCCGAGCGCGAGAAGATGCAAGGGCAGCTTGCCACCGCCGAGCAGAGCCTTGCGCAAAGCTCCAAGCTGGCGGCCCTCGGCGAGATGTCGGCGGCGGTCAGCCATGAACTCAACCAGCCGCTCGCGGCGATGAAGACCTACCTCGCGGGGGCGCGACTGCTGCTCAAGCGCAACCGCGCGGACGAGGCGCTGACCTCCTTTCACCGGATCGACGATCTGATCGAACGGATGGGGGCGATCACCAAGCAGCTCAAGAGCTATGCGCGCAAGGGGCAGGACGAGCTGAGCCCTGTAAACATGGGCGATGCGCTGACCTCCGCGCTGTCGATGATGGAGCCGCAGCTCAAGCGCAGGCACGTCAAGATCGACCGTGCCTTGCCGAGTTGGCCGGTCATGGTCATGGGCGACCGGGTGCGCATCGAACAGGTGATGGTCAATCTCATTCGCAATGCGCTCGACGCGACACGTCTGGAGCCCGAGCCGGAGATCCAGCTCATCCTTGCAGCCGGAGAGACGGCCACGCTCACGGTGCGCGACAACGGGCCCGGCATCGAGGATCTGGATGCGCTTTTCGAGCCCTTCTACACCACGAAGAGCCCCGGCGAGGGAGTCGGACTGGGCCTTGCCATTTCAAGCGGGATCGTGAACGACCTTGGCGGGCGCCTCACCGCACGAAATTCGGTTTCGGGCGGGGCTGCATTCGAGATGCAACTGCCTATCTTGGAAGGCAACAGCAGCAGTGAAGCTGCGCAATAAGAGCGAAGAGAACAGATGGCCAAAGCAATGAAAATCGCGATCGTGGACGATGAGCAGGACATGCGCCAGTCGATCAGCCAGTGGCTGGCCCTGACGGGTTACGACACGCAGACCTTCTCCAGCGCCGAGGACGCGCTCAAGGAGCTGGGCGCGGATTATCCCGGCATCGTCATCTCCGACATCAAGATGCCCGGCATGGACGGGATGCAGTTTCTCAAGAAGCTGATGGGCACGGACTCCGCCTTGCCTGTGATCATGATCACAGGCCATGGCGATGTGCCGATGGCGGTTGAGGCGATGCGCGTGGGCGCTTTCGATTTTCTCGAAAAACCCTTCAACCCCGAGCGGATGACCGAACTGGCCAAGAAGGCGACGGCCGCGCGGCGGCTGACGCTCGACAACAGGGCGCTCCGGCGCGAGCTTTCGGATGGTGGCCAACTCATCAAGAAACTCATCGGCCAGAGCCCCGTCATGGAACGGCTCAAGGAGGACATCCTCGATCTGGGGCAGGCCGACGGGCATGTGCTGATCGACGGTGAGACGGGAACGGGCAAGACGCTCGTGGCCCATGCGCTGCACGCCGTGGGCGCGCGGGCGGGCAAGAAGTTCGTTCTGGTGAGCTGTTCGGCGCTGGAAGAGGACGCGCTGACCAAGCGGCTCTTCGGCCCGATGCAGCCCGAGAACAGCCAGCTTCCGGCCGTCGAGGAGGCCCGCGGTGGCACGCTCGTCCTCGAAGACGTGGAGACGCTGTCCGACGCTGTGCAGGCGCGTCTCTTGAGCTTCATCAACGACGAGGGCACGCCACCGGAGACGCGGATCGTGGCGATCTCGAACCTGCAGGAGCAGAACCGCACGGTGGAGGACGCGCTCAGGCCCGATCTCTACTATCGCCTTGCCGCGCTGCACATCACCGTGCCGCCCTTGCGCCAGCGCGGGGAGGACATTCTCACGCTCTTCACGCGGCTCTCGGACGAATTCGCCGAGGAATATGGTTGCGAAGCGCCGAATGTGACCGCCCAGGAGGCCGCCCAGCTCTTGCAGGCGCCCTGGCCCGGAAACGTGCGCCAGCTCATCAACATCGCCGAGCGCGCCGTGCTGCAATCGCGCCGCGGCTCGGGCTCCATCGCTTCGCTGCTGATGAGCGATCATGACGAGATGCAGCCGGTGATGACCACGGAAGGCAAGCCGCTCAAGGAATACGTGGAGGCCTTCGAGCGGATGCTCATCGACAACACGATGCGCCGCCACAAGGGCTCGATCGCGAACGTGATGGACGAGCTTTGCCTGCCGCGCCGGACGCTCAACGAGAAGATGGCGAAATACGGATTGCAGCGGGCCGATTATGTCGGGTGACGATGTTCATCGGGCCGGCCCGCGCAGTTTGCCATTGTATTTCCACCCTGCGTGCCATTATGTAGACGGGTAAAGCTGCGCTTCGGTGTGGCTTTCCGAGAGTTTCACTGTCCCGGACGTGGATTACCCGTCCCCGACAGACTGAATAGGTCAGCGAAAGCGGCCAGAAGAACCGGCAGGTCAAGGCCTGTCAATGAACGGGCGCAAAGCCGCGAAACGGCAGCAGCGTCGGAGAAGAACCGCGATGAAGCGCGCGAGACAATTGAGTTCGAGAGCAACAGGCGCAAGCGCCGCCTCGATGCGCGTGCCACACATTGCCCGAAATAGACACGACCGAAACGCCGCTGCGCCCCCCGGGGTGTGCGGTGTCTTCTCGTGCAGATGGACAACATGGCTAAGAAACTGCTTATCGACGCCACCCACGCCGAAGAAACGCGCGTGGTTGTGGTTGATGGAAACAAGGTCGAGGAATTCGATTTTGAATCCGAGAACCGGCGCCAGCTCGCCGGCAATATCTATCTTGCAAAGGTAACACGGGTCGAACCGTCGCTTCAGGCGGCTTTCGTCGAGTATGGCGGCAATCGCCACGGCTTTCTGGCCTTCAACGAGATTCACCCCGATTACTACCAGATTCCCGTCGCTGACCGCGAAGCACTCATGGAAGAGGAGCGCGCTTACGTCGAGGCGATGAAAGCCCGCGACGACGCGGCCGAAGAGGAAGAACAAAAGCCCAGGCGCGGAAGGTCGCGCTCGAAGGCGGCCCAGGCCGACACCGGGGGCGATGCTGTCGAGACCCGCGAGACCGAGACCAGTGTCGAGGGTATGGAAACCATCGAGCTTGGCGAAGGCGATGATGCCGACGAGGGGCTCTCGCCCATGGAGCTTGTGTCGGAAACACCGGTCGAAGAGCCCGGTGACAGCTCCGACGAGGGCGACACGAATGGCGCGGCCGAATCCGGCGAGGGCGACAACGATGACGAGAAGCGCAGCACGCGCAGCCGAGGTGGGCGCCGCCGCAAGAAGGACGCCAGCGCCAAGGACGACAGCATCGAGGCGGTCGCCGATGACGACGACCATGAGGACATCCGCCCGCCGCGCAAGCCGCGGCCCAAGCGTTACAAGATCCAGGAAGTCATCAAGGTGCGCCAGATCCTGCTGGTGCAGGTGGTCAAGGAGGAGCGTGGCAACAAGGGCGCGGCGCTGACGACCTACCTGAGCCTTGCCGGGCGCTACTGCGTGCTCATGCCCAAC
>JAWLEL010000158.1:0-6107 GCA_041686165.1 Lentibacter sp. | reverse complement strand
GCGCCGATGATGGCGGCTTTCTCGAGGAAGAGCTCCGCATCCTGACCGCCTGCCTGGCGGGCCTGCAGGTAGGTGTTCTTGATGTCCTGCGTCGATGTGGCGGTCAGCACGGCGAAGACGCCGAGGATCGCCAGGTGCATCCACCAGGCACCATTGGCGCTCATGCCGCCGGTGAAGAAGCTGAACATCCCGATGGCGACGATGCCCCAGGCCATCATCGTGGCGACCTGCCCGATGGGGCCGAGGTTGCGCTTCGTCAGGTAGCCCATCAGGCTGAGCCCGAGGAAGGCGATGGACGTGTAGAGCAGGCCCATGATGATCTGGCTCATGTCGAACATGATGAAGATCACCGAGAGCGACACGCCCGTGAGCGCGGCATAGCCCCAGAACATCAGGTTGAGCATCCCGACGCTCAGCTTGTGGAAGGCAAAGCCGGCCACCAGCACGAAGGCCAGCGGGCCGAAGATGACCGCGTAGACGATCGGCGGGACGAGCAGGACCTGCTGCGCCGCCGGGCTCTGGGCCACGAGATAGGCCAGGGCGAATGTCGCCAGCAAGGCGGCGGACATGAGGCCATAGACCTTGTTCATATGGGCGCGCAGGCCCTCGTCGATCGCGGCGCTTTGCGAGCGGGCGCCGGAATGGACTGTTTCGAATTCTGCCATTTATCCCTCCAAGTTGAGATGGCCGTGTTGTTTCTGCGTGCCCCGCTTTTCACGGCGGGGCTCTCGTCTATCAATATCGGGTAGCGGAGGGGCTTTTTCAAGCGTTTCCGGTGCCGGTTCGTGAAAGATGCTGGGCATTTACATCATTGTGATCACGACTTTGCCTGTCGATTTGCGATTCTTGAGCAGTTCCATGCCGCGGGTCGCCTCTTCGAGGGGCAGGGCGTGGCTGACATGGGGTTTGATCTTGCCTTCGCCGTGCCAGGCGACGAGCTGGGCGAGGCTGTCTGTCACGACCGAGGGTTTGAAGGCGAGGTAGCCCCCCCAGTAGAGGCCGATCAGCGAGAGGTTCTTGACCAGCAGGTGGTTGGCGGGCACCTGCGGGATATCGCCGCTGGCAAATCCGATGACGAGGAGGCGCGCCTCGGGGTTGCAGGCGCGCATGGCCGATTTGAACAGCTCGCCGCCGACCGGGTCATACACCACGTCCGCGCCGCCTGCCGCCTTCACGGATGCGCGCAGATCGTCCTTTTCGGTGTCGACAAGCACGTCCGCGCCGGCCTGTTGCGCCACGGCGAGTTTCTCGGGGCCGCGCGCAGCGGCGATGACCTTCGCGCCCATGAGCTTGCCGATCTCGACAGCCGTAAGGCCGACGCCTCCCGCCGCACCGAGGACGAGAAGGGTCTCGCCGCGTTTCAGCCCGGCCTTGTAATCCAGCGCGACATGGCTCGTGCCATAGGCCACCTGGAGCGCGGCGGCCTCCGTCATGTTCGCCCCCTCGGGCAGGACCGTGAGCCGCCCGGCATCGTAGCAGCCGTAGTCGGCCAGCCCGCCCTGGCCGCGGAACACGGCGACAGGCGTGCCGATGGCGGGGGCGCTCACGCCTTCGCCGTGGGCGTCAATCACGCCGGAGATTTCCATGCCCATGGTAAAGGGCGGCTCGGGCGTGTCCTGGTAGGTGCCGCTGACCATCAGCAGATCGGCGAAGTTGAGCCCGCAGGCGGCGATCCGCACACGGACCTCGCCCGGGCCGGGCGCGGGAATCGCGGTGCGTTCGATCTCGGGCGGAGATTTGAAAGCGTTGAGGCGCAGGGCGCGCATGCTGTCCTGGGGCGTGTTTTCCTGGGTCACGGGGGGATCTCCTCGGCTGGATGCGGTCACTCGGGGCGAGAATAACGCGGCTGGCGCGAGATGAAAGCCGCACCTGAGCGGCTCCAGAGTGACGCAGCGGCACCCCGGTATTTGCGGGGGCAGCTCCTCGCCCTGCGCGGCCCTGCGCGCGCAGGATGCGTCATGGGTTGACTTTGGTGGTGGTTTTACGCGTAATACGTGTGAGTCGAGGGTTTGTTCAGGATTTGGGTGTAGCAGGTTCCATGGTGGCATCATGGTCGGCACGGTGGCCTCTTTTTTATTTCCGATTGCAGCGAGATCGGATAGGTACCTTCAAGCCTCCGGCTCAAGTAGAGGGGGCTGAGCAGACTCGAGGGATTGGTTTGGTATCGAGTGGAGCACAAAGGTTAGGGAGTAACATATGGCTCATCCAGTAGACGTTCATGTGGGCAAGCGTATTCGCCATCGCAGATGGCTCGTGGGCATGACCCAGCAACAATTGGCCGAGAAGGTCGGGATCAAGTTTCAGCAGATCCAGAAATACGAAACCGGCGCGAACCGTGTCAGCGCCTCGCGGCTCTGGGATATCTCGGAGGTGCTCGACGTTCCGGTCAGCTTCTTCTTCGAAGGCCTCGACGAGGCCCAGCAGGGCGGCATGGGCGAAGAACAGATCCCTTCCGATCTGCTGGGCGACAAGGAAGCGATGGATCTCATCCGGTCCTACTACGCGATTCCCGAAAATCAGCGCCGCCGCCTCTTTGATCTGGCGCGCGTGCTCAGTGATGTTGCCTGAGGCTTGAAGTTTCGCATGGAGCGGCCTAACCGTTGCTCATGCGAACGACAGTGACAGACAAGGCCCTGCGCCACGAGTTGACATGCACGGCCCACGCGATGGCGGATGCCGCGCGCGGGGCCGTGCTTTCCCATTTCAGGCAATCCGATCTGACGGCCGAGAACAAGCTGGACGATGGCTTCGACCCTGTCACGCAAGCCGACAAGGCCGCGGAACGGGAGATGCGTGCCGTTCTGGCCGCACGGCGGCCCGAGGACGCGATCATCGGTGAGGAATACGGCCC
This sequence comes from Lentibacter sp., assembly GCA_041686165.1. Classification (GTDB taxonomy): domain Bacteria; phylum Pseudomonadota; class Alphaproteobacteria; order Rhodobacterales; family Rhodobacteraceae; genus Lentibacter. Next base: position 3,256 of record JAWLEL010000158.1, on the reverse strand, counting down.
CGAGGCCGGAGCAAGCGGCCTGACCTGGGTGCTCGATCCCATCGACGGGACGCGCGGCTTTCTCTCCGGAACCCCGACATGGGGCGTGCTCATCGCCGTCGGCGGCGCCGGCGGGCCGGAACTCGGAATGATCGACCAGCCCTATATCGGCGAGCGCTTCTGGGGCGGCTGGGGCGCGGCGGAGATGACCGGCCCGCAGGGCGGGCGCGCCCTGCGCACGCGCGCGGGCCGACGCTTGAGCGAATCGATCCTGTTCACCACCTTCCCCGAGATCGGCAGCGCCGAGGAGCGCGCCGCCTTCGAAGCCGTCAAACGCGAGGTGCAGCTTACGCGCTATGGCATGGATTGCTATGCCTATGCGCTGCTTGCGGGCGGGCATATCGACCTGGTGATCGAGGCGGGGCTGTCGAACTACGACATCCAGGCGCCGCTGGCGCTGATCGAGGCGGCAGGCGGGCGCGTGACCGACTGGCGCGGCGGCCCCGTGCACGAGGGCGGGCGCGTCCTCGCGGCGGCAAGCGCGGAGCAGCACGCGGCGGCGCTGGAAATCCTGGCATCGTAAATCCTGGCATCGTATTGAGCCGGGCTTCGGATTGAAGCGGTCTGAATGCCGCGGGCGCGGCCAGCCTCGCCGCTTCGAATCCGACCTTCGGAGACGCCGTCGGCAAGGGTCTTGGCAAAAAAGCAACAGCAGCCTCGGAAACACGCCTCCCCGCTCTGGTCCATGACCGGCCGCAACCTTAACTGCCGTAAACCTTGTCACCAGCAACTGATTCTGAGGAGTGTTCCGTGTTGTTCAATATCTCCAAGTCTCTCGCCGTGGCTGGCTGCCCTTCGCCCGGCAAAATCGCGGCTCGCCGTAGAAGCGCGAGCTTTGCAGCCCTTGTCGGCGCGGGCGCCCTGCTTTCGGCCGCCAGCGCAAGCGCCCAGGCGGCGGACCCGCTCGACTGCCTGCCGAACTCCACCGGGCCGACCTCCGGAGATGCCGCGCCATACGACGGGGGAATGTGCGATCTCGGTCCCTTCGAGACGGGCGCGAATAGCGAAGCGTACGGCATCAGCGGCGACGGGCAGGTCGTCGTCGGCTATGTCGACGACGGCAGTGAGGTCTCGGCGTTCACATGGACCTCCGAGGACGGCATGACCGAACTTGAGCCCTTGAGCACGACATCGGCGACGGTTCTGTGGCGAGCCCGTGCGGTGAACGAGGATGGGTCTGTCATCGTGGGCAACGCGAGAAATGATCTGAACCGTGCACGGAACGTCCGATGGGTAGATGGAAATATCGAAGATCTGGGAACTCTGAACGGCTTTGACCCGAACGAGCAAGGCAATGCCGTCGATGTGAATTCGGACGGGAGTGTCGTGGTTGGGTGGACATCGGGAGGTGAGGCCGATCGGCGCGCATTCAGATGGGTTGAAGGTGGCACGGAGGGTGTTGCCGCCAATCCGGAGATGCAGGATCTCGGCACGCTGAGGACAGATCAGGCGACCGGAGACGGCTACGCCCTGGGCACCAATAATGGTGGTGATGTCGTCGTCGGGTATGCGCGAGACGACAGCAATTTCTTTCGCGCGTTCCGCTGGATCGACGGGGGCAGCCAAGGGACCACCAGCAATCCCGAGATGGAGGACCTCGGCACGCTCAGTTCGGATCAAACACAAGACTCCTACGCTCGGGACGTAAGCGCCGATGGGGACATCGTCGTTGGCTACGCGAGAAGTGATACCGATATGATGGTCCGCGCGTTCCGCTGGGTCGAGGGGGGCAGCGACGGTGTTGCCGCCAATCCCGAGATGGAGGATCTCGGCACCCTCCGGTCGGATGAAGCGGGAGATTCCGCTGCATACGGGATCAGTGCGGATGGCAGTGTTGTCGTCGGACGGGCAGCAAATGACGACCGTGCGATCCGCGCGTTTCGCTGGGTCGAGGGGGGCAGCGACGGTGTTGCCGCCAACCCGGAGATGCAGGATCTCGGCACACTCAGAACGGATCAGACAGGCAACGCCATCGCGAATGGGGTCAGCGCGGATGGCGACGTCGTTGTCGGGCTGTCCGAAGTGGATGGCGGGGGGGTCCGCGCCTTCATCTGGCGCACCGAGATGCAGGATTACGAAAGCGTGACAGACTCCTTCCCCGTCATAGCTGACGATACAGAGATCGCCGTGGCGCAACAGCAGGCTGTCGTCGGCCGCCTTATGGACGAGACATGTCTCGCCGAAGAAGACCAGTCCTGCCTGCACGCCGGCGGATGGCTCGCATATACCGGCAGCACCGCCGCGCAGGACATCGGCAGCCGCAGAAGTTCCGTCGCGACCCTGACCTACGGGCGCGGCCTTGACGGGCAGACGACCGTCGGCGGAACGCTCAGCGTGAGTGGCAGCAGCCTCAGCTCCAATGGATTCGACATGGGCACAGGCGTCGGCTTCAGCCTTTGGAGCGAGTACAGCGAAGGCGGGTTGGCCCGCACGGGCCTGCAAGCCGGAGCTGCCGTTGGATGGGGGCGCGAAAGCGGCTCGATCACCCGTGGCCTCGGAATTGACAACGTCATGCTTGCGACCGGCGATTCAAGCCTCGAGACATTCGGCGCGCGCGCCACGGTCGGGTACGGGTTCGAGACCAAGGACTGGCTCATCACTCCGAGCGCGACGCTGTCGCATTTCCAGACAAGCCGTGGCGCCTATGCCGAGGCGGGGTCCGATTTCAACGCCAGCTATGATGCGCTCTCGCTTGACCGCACGACAGTCAACCTTCAGCTCTCGGGGGAGCGTCTCGTGTCCGAGCGCGGGACCCTGACCCTTGGCGCAGGACTGGAGCATGATCTCAGCGCGGACCGCGTGACCCTGACCGGAAGCTCGACCTTGCCCGGCATGGAAAGCTTCGCCGTTGACAGCACACTCGAGCGCAAGCGCACGCGGGGCTTCCTGGAAGTCGGATATCGTCACGACTACAGCGATGACCGCAGCCTCTCGGGAACACTGCGTGTCGGGGAAGCGCCTTTCGGCACAGCGCCTCAAGTGAGCATCGGTGTGAATTACGGCATCCGCTTCTGAGCATTGCAGCCGACGTCGTCCCGCCCCCGCGCCGGGGGCGGGGCATGCCCGGGTGAGCCGCCAGCACGGAGGCGCGCCCGTCCGGCCCCCGAATTTCGAGACAGTTTGACAAAACAGGTGCTTTGAAACCGCGCCGATCCGGGCTATTTTCGCCTCGTGCGTGTCTCTTGGCCCTTTTCCGGCGCGTGTCCTGGCGATGAGG
>JAWLEL010000157.1:0-6108 GCA_041686165.1 Lentibacter sp. | reverse complement strand
ACGATCTGGGCAAAGGTCGTCTCGTGGCCCTGGCCGTGGCTGTGCGAGCCTGTGAGGATCTCGATGGTGCCGACGGGGTTCACGCGGACTTCCGCGCTTTCCCAGAGGCCGACGCCCGCGCCGAGCCCGCCGACAGCCGCCGAGGGCGCGATGCCGCAAGCCTCGATATAGCAGCTATAGCCAAGGCCGCGCAGTTTGCCGCGCTTTGCCGCCTCTTCGCGCCGCTTGGGGAAACCCGCCACGTCTGCGGCCTCTTCGGCCTGCGCGAGGTTGGCGTCGAAATCGCCGCTGTCATAGGTCATGATGACGGGCGTCTCATGCGGGAATTCCCGAATGAAGTTCTTCGCCCTCAGCTCGGCTGGCTTCATCCCCAGCTCGCGCGCCGCCGTCTCCATCATCCGCTCGACGAGATAGCAGGCCTCTGGCCGCCCCGCTCCGCGATAGGCATCGACCGGCACGGTGTTGGTATAGACCGCGCGCACGTTGGCGTGCAGGTTCTGGATGTCGTATTGGCCCGAGAGCAGCGTGGCATAGAGATAGGTCGGCACCGAGCTTGAAAAGAGCGACATGTAGGCGCCGAGGTTGGCGATCGTGTCGACCTTGAAGCCGGTGATCTTGCCGTCCGCATCGAAGCCCATCTTCGCCGTAGAGATATGGTCGCGCCCATGGGCGTCGGTCACGAAGGCCTCGGAGCGGTCCGCCGTCCATTTCACCGAGCGGTTCGTCTTCATCGAGGCCCAGAGGCAGGTGATCTCCTCGGGGTAGATGTAGATCTTCGCGCCGAAGCCGCCGCCCACATCGGGCGCGATCACGCGCAGCTTGTGCTCGGGGGCGACGTTGTAGAACGCGCTCAGGACGAGGCGGGCCACATGCGGGTTCTGGCTCGTGGTGTAGAGCGTGTAATGGTCCTCGGCCTCGTCATATGTGGCCACCGCAGAGCGCGGCTCCATCGGGTTGGGCGAGAGGCGATTGTTGGTGATCTCCATCTCGGTGACATGCACCGCCTCGGCCAGGCCGGCATCGGCCTTGGCAGCGTCGCCGATCTCCCAGTCATAGATCAGGTTGCCGGGCGCTTCCTCGTGAATCTGCGGCGCGCCGTCTTTCAGGGCCTTGTCGGCAAAGGCCACCACGGGCAGCTCTTCATACTCGACGTCCACGGCCTCCGCCGCGAGCCGCGCCAGCTGTTGCGTCTCGGCAATCACGACCGCCACGGCATCTCCCACGTAGCGCACCTTCTGTGTGGCCAGCGCCGACCATGCGCCCATGTTCATGGGCGAGCCGTCCTTCGAGGTGACGGCCCAGCCGCAGATGATGTTGCCGATGCCGTCGCCGGTGAGCTGGTGGCCGTCGAGCACGTCGATCACGCCGTCCATCTCGAGCGCGGCGCTCTTGTCGATGCTCTTCACGTTCGCGTGGGCGACGGGGCTGCGCACAAAGGCTGCATAGGCCTGGTTCTCCGTGCGCACATCGTCGGTGTATTTGCCCTTGCCGGTGATGAAGCGCTTGTCTTCGCGGCGTTTCACGCGGGCGCCAATTCCTGTCGTCATGGTCCTATCCTCCCTTGCCGCTTACATTTTCGAGGCTGCGTCTTCGACAGCCTTCACGATGTTGTGGTAGCCCGTGCAGCGGCAGATATTGCCTTCGAGCTCGTGGCGGATCGCCTCCTGCGTCAGCTCGCGGCCCTCGGCCTTGTAGCGGGTCACCATATCGACACCGGACATGATCATGCCCGGCGTGCAGAAGCCGCATTGCAGGCCGTGATGTTCCTTGAACGCCTCCTGCATCGGGTGCAGCCCGCCGTTTGCAAGCCCCTCGATGGTGGTCACCTCGGCGCCTTCCAGGCTTGCGGCCAGCGTCGTGCAGGCTTTGACGGCCTTGCCGTTCACATGAACAACGCAAGCGCCGCATTGAGACGTGTCACAGCCGATATGCGTCCCGGTCAGGCGCAGGTCTTCGCGCAGGAACTCCGAAAGCAGCGTCCCGCCCGCCACGTCGCGCGCGACGGGCTTGCCGTTCACGGTCAAACTCACTTTGGTCATCTTTTCCTCCCTTGTGGGGCGGCCTCCCCGCCGCCCCGTTGTCAGCCAGCCGCCTCCTCCTCCGAGGCGTCAGGCCCATTCAAATGTTCCTGGAAATTGTCGAAGAATTTCGCAGCCAGTTTCTTGGCCGTTGCGTCGATCAGCCGGCTGCCGAGCCGCGCCAGCTTGCCGCCCACTTGCGCCTTTGCGGTATAGCTGAGCTTCGTGCCCTCCGGCACTTCCTCGAGGCTCACATCCGCGCCGCCCTTGGCGAAGCCGGCCACGCCACCCTGGCCCTCGCCGCGGATGGTGTAGCTCTTGGGCGCCTCGATGTTCTCAAGCTCCACCGCGCCCTTGAAGGTCGCCTTCACGGGGCCGATCTTCTGCTTGACGACGGCCTCCATGGTGGTGTCCGAGGTCTTTTCCAGCTCTTCGCAACCGGGAATGCAGGCGCGCAGCACGTCGACATCGTTGAGCGCTGCCCACACCTCTTCGCGCGGTGCGGCGATGATGTGCTCGCCTGTCATGTCCATGGGATAAGCCGAAATCTGTCTGTTCGCATGGGGTTAGTGTTATGGCTGGAACGATTCGTGGCAAGTCATAGTTTTCGCGTTATAATTGAGAGAAAAACTCGGGTTTTTGCGAGGGCCCGCCAAGCGCCGTGGCCAGCTCCTCCAGGCTGGCGAGATTGTGACAGGCGTGAAAGCTGTCAACCAATGGCAGGAGCGTGCGCACCCCGGCCGCCTGCGGCGCAAAGCCATCGAAGCGCAGGAGCGGGTTGAGCCAGATGAGGCGCTTGCAGGAGAGCGCGAGCCGTTCCGCCTCTGTCTTCAGCAGCTCCGTGCCGCCTGTCTCCAGGCCATCGGTGATGAGCAGGACAGCCGCCCCCTGTCCGAGCACGCGGCGCGACCAGTCGCGGTTGAAGGCATGCAGCGCCTCGCCCAGGCGCGTGCCGCCTTGCCAATCGGGCGCGTCCTTGCCCACGGCCTTGAGCGCATCATCCACATCGCGCTTGTGCAAGGCGCGGGAGATATTGGTGAGCTGCGTGCCCATCGTGAAGCCGTGCACACGCCCCCAGCCTGTGCCTGGCGCCCAGACGAGTGTGTGCAGGAAATGCATCATCATCCGGGCGTAGGCCGACATCGAACCGGAGATATCGCAGAGCACGACGAGGTTCAGCGGCCTTTGCCGCGGGGCCTTCATCGGCAGCTTTCCGATCTCGCCGCCCCGGCGCAGTGCATCGCGCAAAAGCGCGCGGGCGTCGGGCTGGCGGCCGAGATGCGAGGCGGCCTGTCGCCGTGTCCTGAGCTGCGGCGCGGGCAGGCGGAGCCGCTGGATCGCCTGTGTCGCGGCGCTCTGCTCGGCGGCGCTCATCTGCTCGAAGTCGAGATGCCGGAGCACTTCCGACTTCGAAAAGCTCATTTGCGCGTCCATTTCGACGCGCTCTTCCTGAGCCGCCTGCTCGTCAGGCTCCGGTGCATCCCCGCCGAGAGCCTCCTCGGCGCGCCGCTGCGCCGCCTTTTCCTCGGGGCTGTCCTGCCCCATCGTCTGCAAGAGCGGCAGCATCGAGCGCACCATTTTCTCCAGGAACTCGGGATCGCGCCAGAACATGCCGAAGACCTGGTTATAGGTTTCGAAATGCTCGGGGCGCGTTATCAGCGTTGCCCTGAGCGCCGCCTTGAAGTCCTCGCGCCGCGTGAAACCCGCCGCTTGCACGGCTTCGACGGCGCTCATGATCTGCGCGGGCCCCACGGGCACACCCGCCCTGCGCAAGGCCCGCGCGAAATGAACCACGTTTTCCGCCAGCTTGCCGTCTGTTCGGGGCAGGTCGGGGGGCGCGTCCTGCATGCTATTCGGCGGCCAGCTGCGCCTTCGCTTCATCGAGAAGCCGCGCCGTTTCCGAGCCCGTGATCCTGGCGATATCGTCCTGGTACTTGAGCAGCGCGCCCAACGTATCCGAAATCACTTCCGGGGTGATCGCCACCGCATCGAGCGCGATGAGACAGCGCGCCCAGTCGATCGCCTCGGCCACGCCGGGGCTCTTGAAAAGGTCCTGCTCCCTGAGAACCTGCACGAAGGCCACGACCTCCCGCGTCAGCGTGTCCGTCGCGCCGGGAAGCCGGGCGGTCAGGATCTCGACCTCGCGCGCGAAGCTCGGATAATCAACCCAGTGATACATGCAGCGCCGCTTGAGCGCGTCATGCACTTCCCGGGTGCGGTTCGATGTGAGAATGACGATGGGCGGCTCTTCGGCGCGCACCGTTCCCAGCTCGGGGATCGTCACCTGGAAGTCCGAAAGGGCCTCCAGCAGGAAGGCCTCGAAGGGCTCGTCCGTGCGGTCTAGCTCGTCGATGAGCAGGACCGGCGGCCCGGCGTCATGCGGCTCCATCGCCTCGAGCAGCGGCCGCTTGATCAGGAACTCCTCCGAGAACAGCTCGCGCTGCAGGGCGCTCCTGTCGGCGCTGCCCGCGGCTTCGGCGGTGCGTATGGCGATCATCTGTGCCGCGAAGTTCCACTCGTAAAGCGCCGAGGCCGCATCGAGCCCTTCGTAGCATTGAAGCCGGATAAGGCGCCGCCCGAGTGCCGCCGCGATCGCCTTGGCGATCTCGGTCTTGCCGGTTCCGGCCTCGCCCTCGAGGAAAAGCGGCTTGCCGAGCTTGAGCGACAGGAAGGCCACCGTGCCCAGATCGCGCCCGGCAATGTAGTCCTGCGCGCCCAGCTGGGCGATGGTTTCGTCGATTGTCTGCGGCAGTTCGCTCATCTTCACCTCTCAGGTCGCCAGTTTAAGCAGGCGCGCGCGGCCCTGTCCATGACCGAGCGCAACAGCGGCGGGCTCAGAAGGCCACACGCGCGCGCATTGCCAGCGCCCCGTCGTGACGCCGCGCCCACAGGTCGCCCGCGCCCGATTCGAGCCGCCCTTCGATGTGAAACGGATGCAGGCCTGCGAGGGGGGCGAGTCCCCTGAATTCGAAGCTCCTTGGCGCGGTGCCCGCATGTCGCATCGCCAGATCGACAAGCAATGTCGCCGTCAGCGGCCCGTGGAAGACAAGCCCTTCATAGCCTTCCACGTTGCGCGCGTATTCGGCGTCATAGTGAATGCGATGCCCGTTGAACGTGAGCGCCGAGTAGCGAAAGAGCAGCGCCTCGTCGGGCGTGATGTCCTCGGAAAACACCGCGTTGTCGGGCGCGGGGAAGGGCTCGGGCGGGGCCGCGTTCGGGTCCGGGTCTTCGCGGTAGACGATGTCGTGCTCTTCGCTCAGGGCCAGCGCGCCGCCCTGCGTGAACTCGTGGCACACGGTCACGAAACAGAGCCTGCCGGTGCGGCCCTTCTTTTCCTCGATGGTCTTGATGACGGAGCGTTTCGCGGCCTGCGCGCCCAGCAGAAGCGGTGCATGAAAGGTGAAGCGCCCGCCCGCCCACATGCGCCTTGGCAGATCCACCGGCGGCAGGAAGCCGCCCTTCTTGGGATGTGCATCGCGGCCCAACTCGCTGGCGCGTTTCGCGTCAAGGAAATAGAGCCAGTGCCAGAGCGGGGGCAGCGCATCGCCTGCCTCGAGGTCTGGTGTGCGGTCGAGCACGGCCTGCATGAAACGCGCGGGCTGCGCGCGCAGCACATCCTCGCGCCGTTCCTCGCGTCCGATCCAGTCCGTCATATCGGCCATGGCTTGCCCCTTTCGCAACCGAGCGTTACCCATCCATGGCATGTGCGCAAGAGGAGCCGCCCGATGATCGACAGCCATACGACACACACTGCCGAGGAAGACGCCCGCAACGAGGACATCCTCATTTATGTCGATGGTGCACTCTTGCCGAAGGCGGAGGCGAAGGTCTCGGTCTATGACAGCGGGTTCATGCTGGGTGACGGCATGTGGGAGGGTCTCAGGCTCTACGATGGCGTCTGGACCTTCTTCGACGAGCACATGGACCGTTTCTTCAGTTCCTGCAAAGCCGTCTCGCTCGACACCGGGCTGACGCCCGAGAGTGTTCTGGAAATCCTGAACCGCACCGCCGAGGCCAACGGCATCACCACCGATGCGCATTGCCGCTTCATGGTCACGCGCGGGCGCAAGGCCAAGCCGTTCCAGCATCC
>JAWLEL010000156.1:0-6111 GCA_041686165.1 Lentibacter sp. | reverse complement strand
ACGCAGTCGAAGATCCTGCGGGTGCTGGTTGATCAGCAGTTCCTGCGGGTCGGCGGGGGCAACAAGGTCAAGGTCGATCTGCGCGTGATCTCCTCGACCTCGAGAAACCTGGACAAGGAAGTCGCCGAAGGGCGTTTCCGGCAAGAGCTGTATCACCGCCTCAACGTCGTGCCCATCTCGGTTCCCTCGCTTGACGAGCGCCGCGAAGACATCCCGATGCTGGCGGAGTTCTTCATGCAGGTGCTCGTGCGCGAGCAGGGGCTTCAGGCGCGGGCCTTCAGCGAGGATGCGATGGCGCTGCTCCAGACGCTGGCCTGGCCGGGCAACCTGCGCCAGCTTCGCAACATGATCGAGCGGCTGCTCATCCTGGCCGACGAGCAGGGCGAGATCACCGCGCAGGAGCTGTCATCGGGCGAAGGCGGCAGCGCCGAGGCCAGCGGCAAGCTGGTGCTGCCGAGCATGATGGCGACGCTGCCTTTGAGGGAGGCGCGCGAAGAGTTCGAACGCGAATACCTTCTGACGCAGATCAACCGTTTCGGCGGCAACATCAGCCGGACGGCGCAATTTGTCGGGATGGAACGCAGCGCCTTGCACCGCAAGCTCAAATCCCTCGGCGTGGTGACATCGAGCAAGGCCGGAACGCGCATCGCCCAGCACTCGGGCGAGGACTGACGCGCGCTCAGGGCGTGATGATCTGCCAGCCGCCCCCGTCGAGACGCCGGGCGCAGGTGTTTTGCGACAGGCGTGGAAGCTGCTCTGTGCGGGCAGGCAGGCGTGCATCGGCCACGGGAGGCTCGCAGGCCGGCAGGGTGACATACTGATACCCCTTCCGGCGCATGCACAGATCGACAGCCTCGCGGCGCAGATCGTCATTGGCGTCTTCGGTGACATATTCGGGAGGGAGCCAGTAGCCGGGCCGGACATGGCAGTTCCCGTCTGCGTCACAGATCTTCTTGTCGGGAACGCGTCCGCGCGGCAGGATGCGGGTCACCTGGCGCACAGGCACGTCGCGTGCGGCCCTTACCTTGCAGTCGGTCTCGGCGTCTTGCGCCGTCTGCATGGAGACCCCTTCCTTGTAGTAGAGCCCAAGGGGGCTACAGGCGGCCAGAACGGCGGCCGTCACGGCAAGAACAAACCCACGTGTCATCTTCTACTCCCGTCTCGATAGCACCCATGGTGACAGCTTTGCGCCGCGAGGTCACCTGCAAACCGCGTTCTGCCAAGGCCAGGCACGACGAGCCGCGCCCATGCAGGCCCCCGCGTCACAAAGCATTTGACGCCCCTCGGCCCTTCTGGCATCGAAACGATGGGCAAAACGGGAAACCCTCATGAAAGTGATCATTTGCGGCGCAGGGCAGGTGGGCTGGCAGATCGCGCGGCATCTCTCGGGCGAGGCCAACGATGTCACGGTGATCGATTCCAACCCCGACCTTGTGCGCCGCGCGATGGATACGCTCGATGTGCAGGGCATCGTCGGCTTTGCATCTTACCCGGATATTCTGGCCCGTGCCGGTGCGCGCGACGCCGACATGGTCGTCGCGGCGACCCATTCGGACGAGGTGAACATGGTCGTCTGCCAGGTTTGCCATTCGATATTCGATGTGCCGCGCAAGATCGCGCGGCTGCGCGCCCAGAGCTATCTCACGGCGATCTATTCCGATCTCTATCGCCGTGACCACCTTCCCATCGACGTGGTCATCAGCCCCGAACGCGAAGTGGCCGATGCGGCGCTGCGGCGTCTCTCGGCGCCCTCGGCCTTCGATATCGAGACCTTCATGGACGGGCGCGCGCAGGTGCTGGGCATCCGGATCGAGGAAGATTGCCCGGTGATCAACACGCCGTTGCGCCAGCTCACCGATCTCTTCTCCACCCTCAAGGTGATCGTCATGGGCATCCGGCGCGAGGGGCGTCTTTTCGCGCCCGATGCGGGCGATCAGATATTTGCCGGCGATGATTGCTACCTCGCCATCGCGCGGGAGGACGTGTCGCGCACGCTCGAAGTTTTCGGCAAGACGCAACGCAAGCAGGAACGCGTCGTGCTCATCGGCGGTGGCAACGTCGGCCTCGCCGTCGCGCAGGCGCTGGAAAAAAGCGACACGCGCATCCGTGCCAAGATCATCGAGAAGAACCGGTCGGTTGCCGAGGTCGCGGCCGATGCGCTCGAGAAGACCATTGTTCTCAACGGCGACGGGCTCGACGCGGCCTTGCTCGCCGAGGCCAGTATCGACCGTGCCGACGCGGTGCTCTGCGTCACCGACGACGACAAGACCAACCTGCTGGCCTCCGTGCGCGCCAAGAGCGAGGGCTGCCCGATGGCCATCGCCCTGGTCAATGATCCGACTCTCCTGCCGCTTATGGGGCCCATGGGCATCGACGCCTATATCAACCCGCGGGCGACAACCGTCAGCTCGATCCTGCGGCACATCCGGCATGGCCGCGTGAAAGGTGTCTATTCCATCGGGGATGCCGAAGCCGAGGTCATCGAGGCGGAGGTGCTTTCGACCTCTCCCATCGCCGGGAAGGCGATACGGGACATCGATTTCCCCGAGGGCGTGCTGATCGGGGCGATCCTGAAGAAGGGCGATGTCGTCAAGCCGACGGGAAGCTTGCGCGTGGAAGAGGGCGATTACATCCTGATTTTCGCCCTGTCCGACGATGTTCCCGAAGTCGAGCGCCTCCTCCAGGTCTCGATCGACTTTTTCTGACGGATGCGCTGGCGCCTTTCAGAAACGCCGCTTTTCCTGCAACTTACGTTGCTGGCGTCGCTGTCCATGTATGTTCCGGCGTTGCATGCGCTGAGCTGGGACAATCATCATGAGTCCCGCGTCTTCTTTTATGCGGGGACTCTCGGGGCCTTCGTCTCGCTGCTTTTCGTCATCACTTTGAGTGCAGGTCCGCAGCGCCGCCGCGGAGGGCTGGGCAATCTCGCCTCGGTCGTCTCGGCCTATTTCTTCCTGCCGCTGCTGCTGGCCATACCCTTCTACGAAGCGGTGCAGACGACGAGCTTTCTCAACGCCTATTTCGAGATGGTTTCGGCCTTCACGACAACGGGCGCACCGCTCTTCGAGCCGGGGCGGCTGAGCGGGACCATGCACTTGTGGCGCGCGCAGGTCGGCTGGCTGGGCGGGTTGTTCATCTGGGTCAGCGCCGCTGCGGTCCTGGCGCCCCTGGCCCTGGGCGGTTTCGAAGTCACCGCCTCGGCGGAGCCGGGGCGCGGGGAGGTGCCGCTCGATGCCTATGAGCCGATGGGCGAAGCGCGGCGGCTTTCGCGCACGGTCGCACGGCTCGCGCCGCTTTACGCCGGGCTCACGGCAGTGCTCGCCATCTGCCTGATGATCACCGGCGAAGCCCCGCTCGTCGCGAGTATCCACGCCATGTCTACACTGTCGACAAGCGGGATTTCCGCCACCGGCGGGCTGGACGGCAGCGAGGCGGGGATGCGCGGCGAGTTCCTCATCTTCCTTTTCCTGCTTTTCGGTCTGTCGCGTCTGACCTTCTCCTCGGATACGATCACGACAGGGCGGCAGGGGTTGCACAATGATCCGGAGTTCCGCATGGGGCTGCTGATCGTGCTCGGGGTCACGGCGCTGCTGTTCGTGCGCCATTGGATCGCGTCGTTCGATTTTCCTTTCGAAGAGACGCTCGGGACGGCATTGCGGGCGACATGGGGCAGCATGTTCACCGTGCTGTCCTTTCTCACGACGACAGGTTTCGAGAGCGCCGACTGGGAAAGTTCGCGGGCCTGGTCGGGGCTGGGCACATCCGGGCTCATCCTGCTGGGCCTGTCTCTCGTCGGCGGCGGCGTCGCGACCACGGCAGGCGGCGTGAAGCTCCTGCGCGTCTATGCGCTTTATCTCAACGGTGTGCGGGAAATGCAGCGGCTCGTGCATCCTTCCTCCGTCGGGCGGGCAAGCAACCAGAGCCGGCGTATCCGCTCCAAGGGCGCGTTCATCGCCTGGATATTCTTCATGCTCTTCGCCCTGTCGCTGGCTTTCGTGACCACGCTCTTGGCGGCAATGGGCACCTCCTTCGAGAACGCGATCATCCTGGCGATCTCGGCCCTGTCCACGACGGGGCCACTCGTCCAAAGCGCCGCGCAGGAGCCGATCATGCTGGCGCAGCTGGGGCAGGGCGCGAAGCTGGTGCTCGCGGCGGCAATGGTCGTCGGGCGGCTCGAGACGCTGGCCATCATCGCCCTGCTCAACCCGGCCCTCTGGCGGGACTGACGCGAGCGGGCAACATATTGGGTCCAAGCTCGGATTTTGGGGTTTTATCTTGGCTACTTGCAAGACATACTAAGCGAACGGCACGGCCAATGACCGGCCGGAAACTGAGAAAAAAGGCATAAGAACCATGGCTTCCGACCGTCAGAACCTCCAGGACGCGTTCCTGAACCACACCCGCAAGACGAAGACCCCCGTCACGATCTTCCTGATCAACGGTGTCAAGTTGCAGGGTGTCATCACCTGGTTTGACAATTTCTGCGTTCTGCTGCGCCGCGACGGCCAGTCGCAACTTGTTTACAAGCATGCGATCAGCACGATCATGCCAGCGCAGCCGATCAGCCTCTACGAGGGCGAAGAGGCCCAGTGAGTTCAGGCGCGATCGCGGATACCGGCGGCGACACACCGCTGACGCGTGCTTGGGTCCTGCATCCGGATATCAGATCGAATGCCTCCGATGACAGCGCACGCTCGCCCGAGCATGCGCTCGAAGAAGCCGTATCGCTTGCCGATGCGATGCCGGGGCTCGAGATCATAGGCTCACAGGTGGTCCGGCTTGCGCGTCCGCATCCGGGGCTGCTGTTCGGCACTGGCAAGATCGAGGAACTCAAGGAAAGCCTCGCGGAGAACGAGATCAAGCTGGTGCTGATCGACGGGCCTGTCAGCCCCGTTCAGCAGCGCAATCTCGAGCGCAAGCTCGAGGTCAAGATACTCGATCGCACCGGGCTCATCCTCGAGATATTTTCCGACAGGGCCCGGACGCGCGAAGGCGTTCTGCAAGTCGAAATGGCAGCGCTCAGCTACCAGCGCACGCGGCTGGTGCGCGCCTGGACCCACCTTGAGCGCCAGCGCGGCGGTCTCGGCTTCGTGGGTGGCCCCGGGGAGACCCAGATCGAGGCCGACCGCCGGGCCATCGACGAGCAGCTCGTGCGCCTGCGCCGACAGCTTTCCAAGGTGGTCAAGACGCGCGAGCTGCACCGCAAGAGCCGGGCCAAGATCCCGTTTCCTATCGTGGCGCTCGTGGGCTATACGAATGCTGGAAAGTCGACGCTTTTCAACCGCCTGACCGGGGCGAAGGTCATGGCCAAGGACATGCTCTTCGCCACGCTCGATCCGACTATGCGAAGGGTTGAACTGCCGCCGAGCGGCTTCGAGGTGATCCTGTCGGACACGGTCGGGTTCATCTCCAACCTGCCGACAGAGCTTGTCGCCGCCTTCAGGGCGACGCTCGAAGAGGTTCTGAGCGCCGATCTCGTCCTGCATGTGCGTGACATCTCGCATCCCGAGACCGAGCAGCAGGCACAGGATGTGCAGACCATACTCGAGAGTCTCGGGCTGAGCGCCGAGACCCCGCTGATCGAGGTGCTCAACAAGACCGACAGGCTTGACGCGGACGCCGCCCGGGCAACGCGCAACGCGGCCGAGCGCAATGATCACGTCTTCGCTGTATCGGCGATCACAGGTGAGGGGCTGGACCCCCTTTTGGCGGCTGTCTCCGAGGCACTCGCGGGCAAGCGCAAGACCGAGGCCTTGCAGATCGGCTTCGAAGGTGGGCGCCAGCGCGCCTGGCTTTACGAGCAAGGCGTAGTCGACGAGGAACGCCAGACGGAAGAGGGCTACGTGCTCAAGGTCACCTGGACGGCAAAGCAGGCCGCGCAGTTCGCCAAGTTGCAAACCTCCGAATGAAAGCGCCGTGCAGCTCTGACCCCGATGGCTATTTTCTTTATGAATTCATGCCATTGAGTGGGCGCGTCTGGTTCCCGTAACCGGCCGAGGAGGCGTGGTGGAGCCGATCCCGAACAGGTTATTGCCCGATGCCGGGGGTCTGGCTGCTTGAGGCCTGTTTCTGCTCCGCGCATCCGAAGGCGAAGCGTATGTGCCAAACGCG